>NZ_LZML01000105.1:0-218361 GCF_001665695.1 Nocardia sp. 852002-51101_SCH5132738
CCCCGACCTCGGCCGCCCCGTCCTTGCCACCGACGAATCCTACAATTACACAACGGATTTCAGGCGCAGAACACTAGCTGGGCTGCGGAACCGGTTCCTCGTCGGCCGCGTCGGGAACCTCGGTGCCGGCCAGCGAGACGCCCGCGGTCTCGCGCAGGAAGAACCAGGCCACCAGGCCGACCAGGCACGCGCCCACCATGTAGTAGGCGGGGAACAGATGCCAGCCGGTGGCGTCGATGACCGACTCGTTGATCAGCGGTGCGGTACCGCCGAACGCGGCGGTGGAGATGTTGTAGCCCAACGCGAATCCCGCGTACCGCACCTGCGTCGGGAAGATCGCCGGGAAGGTCGCCGAGATCGTGGACAGCTGGGGAACGTAGAGCAGGCCCAGCACGACGAAGCCGACGATCGCCCACACCGCGCCCTGAGCCATCAGCCAGTACATGGGGATGGCCAGGATCGCCAGCCCCACCAGCGACACCAGCCACATCGGCCGCCGACCCACCCGGTCGGAGACCGCACCCGACACCGGCAGCACCAGCGCCATCACGATCTGGCCGACCAGCACCATCGCCGTGGTCTCGGAATCGCCCATGCCCAGTGTGTTGTGCAGATAGGTCGGCTGATACGCCAGCAGCGTGTAGTTGACGACGTTGAGTGCGACCACCAGTCCGGCGATGGTCAGCAGTTCGCGGCGGTAGTCGCGCAGCAGCACCCGCAGCCCGCCCTGGGCCTTCTGATGCTCGGCGACCTCGGTGAACACCGGCGATTCGTCGAGCTTGCTACGCAGATACCAGCCGATCAGGCCCAGCGGCACCGCCAGCAGGAACGGAATGCGCCAGCCCCACGATTGCATCGCGTCGTCGGAGAGCAGAACCTGCAGGATCAGTACCACCGTGGAGCCACCGACGAATCCGGACAGGGTGCCGAATTCGAGGAAGCTGCCGAGGAATCCGCGGCGGCGCTCATCGGTCGATTCCGCGATGTAGGTGGCCGCGCCACCGTATTCACCGCCGGTCGAGAATCCCTGCACGACGCGCAGCAGGATCAGCAGGATCGGCGCGGCGATACCCACCGCCGAATGGGTGGGCAGGATGCCGATGCAGCCCGTGGCCGCGGCCATCAGCAGGATCGTGGTGGCCAGCACCAGTTTGCGGCCGACTCGGTCGCCGAGCGGGCCCCACACCATGCCGCCGATCGGGCGCAGCACGAAGGAGATGGCGAAACCGAGCAGCGTGCCCAGCGTGCCCAGCGAGCCGGGGAAGAACGCGTCGGTCAGATAGGAGGCGGTGGCCGCGTAGACGCCGTAGTCGTACCACTCGGTGGCGTTGCCCATGGCCGCGGCGGCCACCGAACGTCGTTGCTGGGCGTGCGGCAGGCTGGTGCTCACGCGCGCTCCTCCTCACCTGTTTTCGGTTGCTGCGCGCCCGGCCGCGATGCCGCGACGTGGGACACGAAACACTCGGGTACCCGGTGGGTGGTCCGGCAAACCGGACGCGGGCAGCGCGGCCGGCTCGGTCGGTGGGATCCACCTGCGATGATATCGGGGTGGGTGACTCCCCTCACAGCGCGACGCGGCCGGTGAACGGGAGTCATCGGCCGGTCCTGCGCCGGATTTGCCGGATTGCGTGTCTGATTTGCCGTTTTGTGCTGTCGTGCACGACATCCGGTCTGCGTGGCTGCGGTGGCGGCCCACGTACATTGACGCGGATATCGCTGGACTCCGGGATGCCCGGACAGATGCTCCCGAGGGGGATCACGTGACCGCCACCGCCACCGGACGACCGCGTTCGGCTTTGACGGACTGGTTGCTGCAGGGCGCCGACGAGGACCGCTACTCCCGCCATCCCGGCCCGATGGTGAAGCAGGCCGAAGAGCAGCATCAACGGTCGTGGTGGCAGGTGATGTGCCTGACCGGGGTCGACTACTTCTCCACCCTCGGCTATCAGCCCGGCATCGCCGCGCTGGCCGCCGGCGTGCTGTCCCCGCTGGCGACGCTGGTGCTGGTCGCGCTGACGTTGCTGGGCGCGCTGCCGGTGTATCGGCGAGTGGCCCGCGAATCTCCACACGGCGGCGGATCGCTGGCCATGTTCGCCGATATCCTTCCCCGCTGGACCGGCAAACTGTTCATCCTGGTCCTGCTCGGATTCGCCGCCACCGACTTCGTGATCACCATGACGCTGTCGGCGGCCGACGGCGCCGCCCACATCGTCGAGAATCCGTTCGTGCCGCAGGCGCTGCACGGGCACGGGCTCGCGATCACCCTCACCCTGCTGGCACTGCTGGCCGCGATCTTTCTCAAAGGATTCGCCGAGGCGATCCGAATCGCGATCGGGCTGGTCGGGGTCTACCTGGCGCTGAACCTGGTGGTCGCTGTCGTCGGGGTGTGGAAGGTCGCCACCGCCTCGCACCTGGTCGTCGACTGGGGCCACGCCATGACCGCCCAGCACGGCAGCGTCTTCGCGATGGTGGGCATCTCGCTGCTCGTCTTCCCCAAACTCGCGCTCGGACTCTCGGGTTTCGAAACGGGTGTGGCGGTGATGCCGCAGATCAAAGGCGGCCCCGGCGACACCGAGGAGCATCCGGAGCGGCGGATCGTCGGCGCGCGCAAACTGCTGACCACGGCCGCGCTGATCATGAGCGCATTCCTCATCGTCACCAGCTTCATCACCGTGGTGCTGATCCCGGAACGCGAATTCGAATCCGGCGGATCCGCCAACGGCCGCGCGCTGGCCTATCTCGCCCACGAGTATCTGGGCAACGGATTCGGCACCGTCTACGACATCTCCACCATCGCCATCCTGTGGTTCGCCGGCGCCTCGGCCATGGCCGGACTGCTCAACCTGGTGCCGCGGTACCTGCCCCGCTACGGCATGGCGCCGGAATGGGCGCGCGCCACCCGTCCGCTGGTGCTGGTGTTCGCGGTGATCGCTTTCGGCATCACCTGGTACTTCGACGCCGACGTCGACGCCCAGGGCGGCGCCTACGCCACCGGTGTGCTCGTGCTGATCACCTCCGCCGCCGTCGCCGTCACCCTGTCCGCGGCACGAAAACGCCAGCGCGGCAAGGTTTTCGGATTCGGTGCCGTGGCGGCCGTATTCGTCTACACCACCATCGCCAATATCGTGGAACGCCCCGAGGGCGTGCAGCTGGCCTCGCTGTTCATCATCGCCATCATCGTGGTGTCGTTCGTGTCGCGGGCGCGGCGCGCGTTCGAGCTGCGGGCCATCGAGGTCGACTTCGACGACAAGGCGGCCTGGCTCATCGACAAGATCGCCGCCTCGGGCACCATCCGCATCGTCACCCACGACCTCGACGACGTCGACGCCCGCCGGCCCGACGACTACCGGCAGAAGGAAGCCGAACAGCGGATCGAAAGCCACATCCCCGCCAAGGAGCCGATCCTGTTCCTCGAGGTGATCGTCAAGGACGCCTCGGAATTCTCCACCGACCTCAACGTCGGCGCGGTCGAGATCGACTGCTACAAAATCCTCTCCGTCGAAGCCGCCGCGGTGCCCAACTCGATCGCCGCGATCCTGCTCGCGATACGCGATCGCACCGGCATGAATCCGCACGTGTATTTCGAATGGACCGAGGGCAATCCGCTGCTCAACCTGCTGAAATTCCTGTTCGTCGGTGAGGGCGAGGTCGCGCCGGTGACCCGGGAGATTCTGCGGCGCGCTGTCACCGATCCGAATCAGCGCCCGCACGTACACGTCGACAGCTGACCGGGCGCTCGCAGGAGGCAGTGCGTGGTCGGCGAGACCTCGGCATATCGCGGGCGAACGCGCCCGTCGCCCCCGCGAGAGCCCACGTGCGGTTGTGTTGGGACAATAGGGCGGGCCGACGGTGCGATCGTCGGGGGCTGTGGCGGCCCGGACGCGCGTGAACCGGACAGCTGGTGTTTGCGCAACGGTAACCCCAATGTGAGAGAACCGGACGTCCGATAGCCGGGAACGGGAGAGGTAGGCAGCAACGTGATCGTCGGTTCGCAGTCGGGCGCGGGCGCTACCGACGCGCCACTCACCGCGCCCTCGGGCAGCGACACGAATGGTGAGCCCCCTGAACCCACAGCCTCTGCGGACTCCCCGGTCTCGACGGACTCCCAGACCGCGACGGACCCCGAAGCTCCGATGAGCTCCGAGACCGCTACGGATTCCCGAACCCGCGCAGATGCCGGCCCCTCCGGCTCGGCGGTGACCGAAACCGACGGGACCGAGGTCGCCGACCCGGACTCCGGCCGGCGTACCGCGCAGGCTCCCGCCTCGCCGCTGCTGCGCGGCGCCGCCGCGGCGCAGCCTCGCACACTGGTCGACATCCTCGCCGAAACAGCACACGCGCACCCCGACGCCGATGCCGTCGACGACGGCACGGAGGTACTGACCTATCGGGAGTTGCTCGCGGCGATCGACGCGACGGTAACCGAGTTGCGGGCGGCGGGCATCCGGCGCGGCGACCGGGTCGGAGTGCGGATTCCCTCGGGAACCGCACGGCTGTATGTGACCATCCTCGCCGTCCTGCGCGCCGGGGCCGCCTACGTCCCCGTCGACGCCGACGACCCGGAGGAACGCGCCGAACTGGTCTTCGGCGAGGCCGCGGTCGCCGCCGTCGTCACTGCCGACGGCATCACCGCCATGCGCCGAGACGACACCGCCGTGCGCCGAGACGACACCGCCATGCGCGCGGACGACACCGCCGTGGGCCGAGACGGCACCGACCCGCGTGGAGACGGCAACCGCGCGCCGGCCGATCCCGACGCGCCCGGCCCCACGATCGACGACGACGCGTGGATCATCTTCACCTCCGGGTCCACGGGAACCCCCAAGGGGGTGGCGGTCACCCACCGCAACGCCGCCGCATTCGTCGACGCCGAAGCGCGAATGTTTTTGCGGCAGGACCCGATCGGGCCCGGCGACCGGGTGCTGGCCGGACTGTCGGTGGCCTTCGACGCGTCCTGCGAGGAGATGTGGCTGGCGTGGCGGCACGGCGCGTGCCTGGTGCCGGCGCCGCGTGCGCTGGTACGTAGCGGGATGGATCTGGGGCCGTGGCTGGTGCGCCGCGAGATCAGCATCGTGTCCACGGTGCCCACCCTGGCCGCCATGTGGCCGCCGGAAGCGCTCGACGCGGTGCGGCTGCTGATCTTCGGCGGCGAGGCGGTGCCCCCGGAACTGGCCGAGCGGCTCGCCGGCAGCGACGACCGCGAGGTGTGGAACACCTACGGCCCCACCGAGGCCACCGTGGTGGCGTGCGCGGCACAGCTCACCGGCGCGCCGCCGGTGCGCATCGGATTACCGCTGGACGGCTGGGATCTGGCCGTCGTCGACGCCGAGGGCACACCGGTCGCCGAAGGGGAAGCCGGTGAACTGGTGATCGGCGGCGTCGGGCTGGCCCGCTACCTCGACCCGGCCAAGGACGCCGAGAAGTACGCGCCGATGCCGACCCTCGGATGGCAGCGCGCCTACCGCTCCGGCGATATGGTGCGCAACGACCCCGCGGGGCTGATCTTCCTCGGCCGCGCCGACGACCAGGTCAAAGTCGGGGGACGGCGGATCGAACTCGGCGAACTCGACGCCGCGCTGCAACATCTGCCCGGCGTCACCGCCGCCGCGGCCGCCGTGCGCACCACCGCCACCGGCACCCCGATCCTCGTGGGCTACCTGTCCACCGGCGACGACGGCATCGACCTGTCGCACGCGCGGGAACTGCTCGCCGAACGACTGCCCGCGGCCCTCGTGCCCCGGCTGGCCGTGCTGGACGAATTACCCACGCGCACATCGGGAAAGGTCGACCGTGACGCGCTGCCGTGGCCGCTGCCCGGCGCCGACGGCGAACCCGGCGCGGGTTTGGACGGCACCGCGTATTGGCTTGCGGGACTGTGGCATTCGGTGCTCGGCGCCGATGTCGACGACTTGGACTCGGACTTCTTCGACCTCGGCGGCAGTTCGCTGTCGGCGGCGCAGCTGGTCACCGCGCTGCGCGAACGGCTGCCGCAGATCACCGTCGCCGACCTCTACGATCATCCGCGCCTCGGCGCGCTGGCCGAATTCATCGACGCCGCCGCCCCCACCGAACAGGCACCCACCCGCCACGTCACCCCGACACCGCGGCGCGCGCAATGGTTCCAGGTGCTGGCCTCGGTGCCGCTGACCACCCTCACCGGCCTGCAATGGCTCACCTGGCTCGGCGTGGTCACCAACATCGCCTCCCGCTTCGGTGCGCTGCCGTGGATGCCGGGACTGTCGTGGTGGTGGGCGCTGGCCGGATTCGTGCTGTTCATCTCACCGCCCGGCCGGATGGCGATCTGCGTGGCCGGCGCCCGCATCCTGCTGCGCGGCGTGCGCGCCGGCGGCTACCCACGCGGCGGCTCGGTCCATCTGCGCCTGTGGACGGCGGTGCGGATGGCCGAGGCCGCGGGCGCGGAAAACCTCTCCGGCGCACCGTGGATGGTGCCGTTCGCCCGCGCGCTCGGGGCACGCATCGGGCGCGGCGTCGACCTGCACACGCTGCCGCCGGTCACCGGGATGCTCGAACTCGGCGACGGCTGCAGCGTCGAACCCGAAGTGGACCTGGCCGGATACTGGATCGACGGCGACCTCGTGCACATCGGGGAAATCCGCATCGGGCCCGGCGCGGTGGTCGGTTCCCGCTCCACGGTGATGCCCGGCGCGGTGATCGGCAAGAACGCCGTCGTGGAACCGGGCTCGGCGGTATTCGGGAAGGTGAAAGCGGGCCAGAGCTGGGCCGGATCGCCCGCGGTGAAAGTCGGTCCCGCCGAACATCGCTGGCCCGCCGGCACACCGCCGCGCGCACTGCACTGGGTGCTCGTCTTCGGCGTCACCTCGATGCTGCTGTCGGCGCTGCCGGTGTTCGCCCTGGCCGCGGGCGGACTGCTGCTGGCCTGGTGGATCCGCGACGAAACAACGCTGACCGGGGCGCTGGCACACGCGATGCTGGTGCTGCCGGTGGCCGCGCTGATCGTGCTCGCGGTCTTCGCTGTGGTGACCGTCGTCGCGATCCGCGTGCTCGCGATCGGATTGACCGAGGGCTACCACCCCGTGCGTAGTCGTGTCGGCTGGCAGGCCTGGGCCACCGAACGGCTCACCGACTCCGCGCGGACCTTCCTGTTCCCGCTGTATGCCAGCCTGCTCACTCCGCTGTGGCTGCGACTGCTCGGCGCCGACGTGGGCAAGGGCGTCGAGGCGTCGACGGTGCTGCTGCTGCCGAAATTCACCAAGGTCGCCGACGGGGCCTTCCTCGCCGACGACACCATGATCGCCGGCTACGAACTCGGCGGCGGCTGGATGCACATCGGCGGCGCCAAGGTGGGAAAGCGGGCCTTTCTGGGTAACTCCGGTATGACCGCGCCCGGACGGCGGGTGCCCAAGAACGGTTTGGTGGCGGTGTTGTCGGCGGCTCCGGAGAAGGCGAAGGCGGGTTCGTCGTGGCTGGGCAGCCCGCCGGTGCGGTTGCGCCGCACCGCCGGCGATTCCGACACCGCGCGCACCTTCGATCCGCCGCTGCGGTTGAAACTGGCGCGCGCGCTGGTGGAGACCTGCCGGCTGATCCCGGTGATCCTCAGCTTCGGCATCGGGCTCGGTGTGTTGTTCGCCTTGGCCTGGCTGGCCTCCGGGCCCGGATACTGGCTGGCCGCACTCTGTTCCGGTGTGGTGCTGCTGATCGCCGGCGCCGCGGCCGGTGCGTGCGCGGTGGCGGCGAAATGGTTGATCGTCGGACGTATCCGGAAGGTGGAACATCCGCTCTGGAGTTCGTTCGTGTGGCGCAACGAGGTGTGCGACGCGTTCGTGGAAACCGTTGCCGCGCCGTGGTTCGCGCGCGCGGCCACCGGCACCGCGGTGATGAACATCTGGCTGCGCGGGCTCGGCGCGCGCATCGGGCGCGGAGTGTGGTGCGAATCGTACTGGCTGCCCGAGGCCGATCTGGTGAGCCTCGGCGACGGAGCGACGGTGGAACGCGGCTGTGTCGTGCAAACACATCTGTTCCATGATCGGATCATGTCCATGGACAGCGTGACCCTCGAGGCCGGAGCCACCCTCGGCCCGCACTGCGTGGCACTGCCCGCGGCCCGCATCGGCGCCGGTGCGACCGTGGGCCCGGCGTCGCTGGTGATGCGCGGGGACACCGTCCCCGCGTCGACCCGGTGGCAGGGCAATCCGATTGCGCCGTGGCCGGATACCCGGCGCGGTAAGTGAAGGCAGGTCGTCGGTGAAGCTGGGCAAAGGTGGCGCCGAGGCGCCGATCGACGACTATCTGCCGCAGAACGGCAACCGCGGCTATCGGGTCTCGCGTTACGAACTGGACCTGATGTACAAGGTCGCCGCCAACCGGCTGACCGGGCGGGCCACCATCACGGCGGTGACCACCGCGGTGCAGCCGCGGTTCGCGCTGGATCTGTCGCAAACACTGAGTGTGGCAAAGGTTTTCGTCAACGGCGCCAAACCCGCCAAATACACCCACACCCGTGGGAAGCTGACGATCACACCCGCGCGCCAGGTCCCGCCGGGCGCGGCCTTGTCGATCGTCGTGCACTACGGCGGCACCCCGAAACCCGTGCGCGGGCCGTGGGGTGAGGTCGGCTGGGAGGAACTCACCGACGGTGTGCTCGTGGCGAGCCAGCCCAACGGCGCGGCGTCCTGGTTCCCGTGCGACGACCACCCCAGCTCCAAGGCGAGCTACCGGATATCGATCACCACCGACTCCCCGTATCACGCGCTCGCCAACGGCGTGCTGACCGCTCGCACCACCAAATCCAGCCAGACCACCTGGGTGTACGAGCAGTCCGAGCCGATGGCCTCCTATCTGGCCACCATCCAGATCGGTCCCTATCGCGCCCACCGCATCGACGCCGGACGCCTCACGAAGGTGCCGATGACCGCGGTGCTACCGCCGCGGCTGCGCATCGCCTTCGACCACGACTTCGCTCGGCAACCACAGATGATGGCCGAATTCGAGCGCCGGTTCGGGCCCTATCCGTTTCCCGGCTACACCGTCGTCGTCACCGACGACGAGCTCGAAATCCCCATCGAGGCACAGGGATTGTCGATCTTCGGCGCCAACCACTGCGACGGGCAGCGCGGCGCGGAACGGCTCATCGCGCACGAACTGGCCCACCAGTGGTTCGGCAACAGCCTCACCGTGCGGCAGTGGCGCGACATCTGGCTGCACGAGGGCTTCGCCTGCTACGCCGAATGGATCTGGTCCCAGGCCGGCGGCGGACCCAGCGCCGACCAGCTGGCCCGCGCCGCCCGCCAGAACCTCGCCCGGTCCGCGCAGGATCTCGTGATCGGCGATCCCGGGCCGGCGTCGATGTTCGACGACCGGGTGTACAAACGCGGCGCCCTCACCCTGCATGCGCTGCGCCTGCGCCTCGGCGACGACGCCTTCTTCTCCCTGCTGCGCGACTGGACCGCCCGGCACCGCTACGGCACCGTCGCCGCCGAGGACTTCACCGACCTCGCCGGCCACTACAGCCCCGCCCCGCTGCGCGAGTTGTGGGACAGCTGGCTCTACCGCGCGGCGTTGCCCGAGTTGCCGCAGCACGGGCTGGGCGCGGTCGGCAGCTGACTCAGGCGTCGAATCCGACGTCGGCCAATTGCCGTGCCGCATCGGCGGATTGGCGCAACCCGGCTTCGTAGGCAGGGGTCAGCGCGGCCGGGTTGAACACGTCGATGCCGAAGACGGCCACCGCCTCGGCATCGGGGGCGATGGAGATCTCGGTCTCCGCGCCGTGCGCGCGATCGGTGCGGGTGCGGGGGAACATGTGCGCCAGCGGTTCCATGATCACCACGATCTGCGCGCCGGCGGCCAGGTCGGCATTGAGGGCCGAGCGCACACCGCCGTCGAAATAGCGGGATTCACCGATCGGGATCGGCGGGAAGACGCCCGGGACCGAGGTACTCGCGGCCAGTGCCTGCGGCAACGTCGCCGCGGTGTCGCGGGTCCACACCTGCAGTTCGCCGGTGCCGATATCGACCGTGGTGACGCGCAGGTCGGCCTCCGGCCATTCGGTGACACCGGCCAGCCGGGCGATCCGTTCGACGTGGGCGTCGGGATCTCCGGCCTCGGTGGCCAGCGCCAATTCGCCCATGCGGCGGCGGATTTCGCGCGCGTCGCCGGGGGTGGTTCGCAATGAGAAGATCTCGGCGAGTCGGCGCGGATCCGGTGCGAACGATTCGCCGCCCGGCGACCGGGTGGCCCCCAGGTGTTCCAGATCCCCGCCCGCCGCGAGCACCGCACCGACCACCGACCCTGCCGACGTGCCCACGATCCGGTCCGCGCGCGCGGGATCGATCCCGGCGGCACGCAATCCGACCATCACCCCCGCCATCCACGCGATCCCGACGGGACCGCCGCCGCCCAGTACCAATGCGGTGCGGAATCGGTCGGGCGAGAGTGCGGCACACATGAGCGCGACACTACCGGCGCGCTCTCCGCCGCCGCGCAGCGCCTCGGACCTCACGGAGCGCCTCGATCGCGCGCTGTCGGTGTGCTGTGCCGGTCGCGAGCGTGTGGCGCACACCACCGAGTAATAGAGCAATTGCTCTGTTATGGTGAGGTCGTGCCCCGCCCCCGCATCCACGACCTCGATGTCGTTCTCGACCATGCCGAAGCGCTCGCCGTGGCCGCGGGTGTGCCCGCCGTGACGATTCGCGCGGTCGCGGCTGCCAGCGGCATGTCGAACGGGGCGATCTACCACAGTTTCGGCTCGCGCGCGCAACTGGTGGCGCGCATGTGGATTCGCGCCGCGCACCGGTTCCTGGACGTGCAGAACGAACTCGTCGACGAGGCGCTGGCGGACGGATCCGGCAGCGAGGCCGCCGTGCAGGCGGTCGTGCGCGCGGCCGAGGCGCCCGCGGAGTTCGCCGCACGGTATCCGGCCTCGTCCCGCCTGGTGACGATGCTGCGGCACGACGAGGTGCTCGCCGCGGAGCTGCCCGAGAGTGTGGCCGCCGAGGTGCGCGCCCAGCACCGCGGGCTCGTCGCGGTGATGCGCCGGTTGTCGGCGCACCTGTGGCAGCGCGAGGACCGGCGCGCGGTCGAGGTGATCACCGTCTGCATCGTCGATCTGCCCACCGCGCTGCTGCTGTCGCGTGACCGCCTCGCCGACCCCGACACCCGGATGCGGTTGCGGGCCGCCGTCCGTGCCGCCGTCAGCGCCGGACCACCACCGAAACACTGACCCCCACACCACAAACCGGCTACCAACGAAGCACCGAAGGAGATCCGATGTCCCCCGCTCTCACCTACCGTGACACCGTCGCCGTCCTCGACCTCGGCGCCGGCGAGAACCGCTTCTCACCCGAGTTCCTCGCCGCCGTGAACGCTCACCTCGACACCGTGCTCGCCGATGGCGCCACCGGATTGATCACCACCGCGAGCGGCAAGTTCTACTCCAACGGACTCGACCTGGAGTGGCTGGGCGCCCACGGCGAGCGCGCCCCGTGGTACGTCGAACAGGTGCAGGGGCTGCTGGCGCGGGTGCTCACGCTGCCGGTGCCGAGTGTGGCGGCCCTGCCCGGTCATGCCTTCGGCGCCGGCGCGATGCTCGCCCTCGCGCACGACCAGCGCGTCATGCGCGCCGATCGTGGCTACTTCTGCTTCCCCGAGGTCGGCATCCGCGTGCCGTTCACCCCGGCGCTGGCCGCGCTCGTGCAGGCCAAGCTGTCGGCCGAAGCCATCACCGCCGCGGTGCTCACCGGACGACGGTTCGGCGGGGCCGAAGCCCACGAATACGGCCTGGTCGACGCCACCGCCGCCGCGGGCACGGAGGTCGAGATCGCCACCGCGCTGCTGGCCCCGCTCGGCGCCAAGGACCAAGGCACATTGGGATCGATCAAATCGGTGTTCTACGCCGGCGCCTACACCGCGTTGACCGCCTGATCGCGCTGCTCAGCGGCCCTTCCACTCGGGTGTGCGCTTCTGCGCGAACGCCAGCACACCCTCGGCCGCATCCTCCGACGACAGCGCACTGCCCGACACCTCGAGCTGGCGCGTGAACGCGATATCGGTGGACCAGTCCGGTGATTCGTCGATGATGCGTTTACTCGCCGCCAGACTCAGCGGCGCGTTCACCGCGATCCGCTGCGCCAGCTCCAGTGCGGCGTCGAGGGCCTTCCCGGATTCGGTGACCTGATTGACCAGTCCCAGTGCCGCCGCGCGTTCGGCGGAGATGGGATCACCGGTCAGCGCCAGCTCCATCGCCACCGCCCGCGGTAACCGCTGCGCCAGCCGCAAGACGCCACCGCCGACGGCCACCAGTCCGCGTTTGACCTCGGGGATCCCGAACGTCGAATCCTGTGCTGCCACCACGAGATCGGCGGCCAGCGCCAGTTCGCAGCCACCGGCCAGGGCCGGTCCCTCGACCGCCGCGATCAACGGCTTCACCGGTGGTTTCGCGGTGATACCGAGCGGGCCGCGCTTCTCGGTCATCGGCGTCTCGCCGCGCGAGGCGGCCTTGAGATCCATTCCGGCGCAAAAGTATCCACCCGCGCCGGTGATGATCGCGACCTGCGCCGACGGATCGGCCTCGTAGGCGTCCAGGGCCCGTTCCAGCCCGAGGGCGGTGGCCAGATTGACGGCATTGCGCACCTGCGGGCGGTTCAAGGTGATGATCGTGACCGGGCCGCGGCGCTCCACCAGCACCGGCGGGGCGGGCGGGGCCGGCAATTCCACCCGCTCGCGACCCTCGACGCTGATATCGTGCCCGGACACCGTCACCGGCAAACCCAGCAGATCGCCGTCGACCAATTGCGCGATCAGCTCGGAATCGGTGTTGCGCAGCAGAATCCGGCCGCCCGCGGGTTCGATCAGGCTCACAATCGCCGCTTCCGGCTGCCCGTCGCGCGCGTAGGCGACGGTGTAGGCCTCCACCACCGCGGGACCGTCGTGGGTGCTGCGGGCCGGGCGCGCCGGCGGATTCTCGATGATCGGGCGCAGATGCCGGTACGGCCGGGCGGGCGGCAGCGACGAGTACACGCCCAGAGCGTGTTTGGTGACGTACCAGCCCAGCGAACTCGCCAGGCCGAAGGTGCCCGGTTCCGCGCGCAACCGCGCCACCATCGTCGCCACCGCGTGGCCGCCGTAGTTGTTACCCGGACCGCCGCCGAAGGTCAGCCCGCCGGTCACCGACAGCGGACGGGCCGGATCGTCGATCGCCAGCCCCAATTCGCGCGCGGCGATCTGCACCGCCACCGGGAAGCAGGCGTAGAGATCCACGTGGGTCAGCGCCTCGACGCCGATGCCGCTGTGCTCGAGCACCGCCCGGCCCAGCGTCGCGATCGCCGGTGAGGCCGCCAGTTCGGCGCGTTCACTGGTGAACCACTCGTCGTGCCCGGACGCGCCGGCGTGGATGAAGATCCACTTGTCCTGCGCGATTCCGGCCTCCTGCGCGGCCGCGGCACTGCACACCACGATGCCGCTGGCCATATCGACGGTCAGATTCGCGCATTCCAGTTTGGTGTAGGGCGTGGACACCATGCGATTGTCCGGACCGGGGGTGGCGATCCGGTCGGCGTCGAATTCCTCGGGCTGCCAGGCGTATTCGTTGCGCGCCGCCACCGCCGACAGCCGCGACCAGAGTTCGGCCACGGCCTCGGCGTGATCGCCGGGGCTGCGGCCCAGCCGATGCCGGTTCGCCGACTCCAGCAGGGCGTACATGTTGATCGGCGCGATCAGGCCCGCCGCGGTCTCGGCCGGATTGTTGGCCGGTTTGTCGATGCCGATCGAGCGGGTCGGCGCGCCCTCGGAACCCTGCTGCGGCCACGACAGCTCGACACCGGCGCGCTGCGCGGCGGCCTGCGTGGCTCCGGCCTCCGCGCCGGTGACCAGCACCATGTCGTACTCACCGGCCGCGATCGCCGCCGCGGCCTCGTTGATCACCAGCTGACCGCCGTCGCCGCCGAAGGGACTCGACTGCGCGGTGTCGACATCGCCCACACCCAGGCGCTGCGCGATCACCGCCCCCATATCCCGGTACTGCCACGACGTGCACGCCACCGCGAACACCGCGTCCGCGCGGTGCAGCAGGTCCTCTCCGGCGCCGGTATCGGCCGCGGCGCGCCGCAACGCGGTCACCGCGAGCGCGGCCGGATCGCCGTAACCGGAATCCGGTGTGCGCTGGGTGATCTGCCCGACGCCCACCAGCACGGGGGTCCGGGGATCGATCTCGGTGCCCGAGGCGCGATGTCGAATGGGCTGTGCCGCACGCTTTTTCACCGGTCCGGCCGCGGCGATCGCGTCGGGTAGCCGGGCCAGGGACTGCTCCATCGCCTCACCGAGGCTGCGGGCCACCGACGCGCCCAGCGGGCCCTCGACGGGCGGGCCGCCGAGCCCGGCATCGAAGTACACCGTCGCCTCGTCGCCGGCACCGGCGACGGTCAGCCAATACCCCAGCCGCACTCCCTGCGGACCCTCGCCGCGCAGCGCGAAACCGCGCTCGCCGGCCTCGACGACCGTCCAGCGCAACTCGGCGGGGATGCCCATCACCAGCGCCTGCTGCGTGAACGTCAGGCCCTCGCGCACAGCGCCGGGTGCCTCGCCCCGCCAGCCGGCGTGCAGGGTGAACCAGTCGGCCAGCCGGTTCAGATCCGAGAGATAGGCTGCCACGGCATCGGGTGCCACCCGAATGCCGCGGCGGGCATGTGCGGACCGGGCGTAGTCGCTCACACCGGCGGGCGTGAGATAACCGTCTGCCTCTTCGGCCGGTGTGGCCGCCGGGGCGGAGTGCGATCGAGCGGCGCCGATCAGGCCGGTGATCAGGTCACGCGCGATGCGCGGATCCTTGCGCACCGCCGCGAACAGGGCATTTCCCGCCTCGAGCTTGGTGCGTGCGGCGCGGATTCGATCCGATCCCGGCAATGGCGACACCGACAACCTCCTTGTTGCGTCCCGAGACAATTAATCACCCGCTCTTTCGGGGCGTCAAAGACTTGTGACCTGCGTTACGTAAGTATAGACTTACGGTTCGTGGGGACTTACCAAGATGGTGCGCTCGACGCTCTCGGGGATCCGACCCGGCGAGCGATCTTCGAACGACTCGGGCGCGGACCCTGCGCCGTCGGTGAGCTGGCTGCCGAACTCCCGGTCAGCCGTCCGGCGGTCTCCCAACACCTGAAGGTGCTCAAACAGGCGGGGCTGGTGGTCGACGAGGCGATCGGCACCCGCCGGATCTACCGGCTCGATCCGAACGGCATCGACGCCCTGCGCGGCTACTTCACCCGGTTCTGGACGACGGCGATGTCGTCGTTTCGCGACCGGGCCGAGGCCGCCGCACGCGCTCAATCGATCGAAACAAGTAGCGGGACAACCATATTCGAGGAGCAGTCATGACACAGCAAACCAGCGAGACCCAGGTGCGCGTCGAACTCACCGTCGAGGCGCCCATCGACACCGCCTTCGACGTCTTCACCACCGGCATGGACAGCTGGTGGCCCCGCGAACACCACATCGGCGCGGGGCCGCTGGCCGAAGTGGTGATCGAACCCCGCGTCGGCGGACGGTTGTTCGGCCGCGAGGCCGACGGCACCGAATGCCCGTGGGGTCGCGTCCTCGTGTGGGACCGTCCCGGCCACTTCGCGTTCTCCTGGGACATCTCCCTGGACTGGAAATACCAGCCCGACCCGGCCCTGACCAGCCGCGTCGACGTCACCTTCACCCCTGTCGATTCCACCCACACCGCCGTCACTCTCGTGCACGGTGACTTCGCCAACCACGGCGAGGGGTGGGAATCCATGCGCGACGCGGTCGGTTCGCCGGGCGGCTGGCCCGGACTGGCGGACACCTACGCACGCGCCGCCGCGGCCGCTGCCTGAACTGCTGCGCGCCCCCATCGCGAGGCGGCGGCAGTGGTGAATCGGTTCAGCGCTGAGGTAAACGATCACAGCTGATCCGCGGGTGCGACACCTGCGGATCAGCTGTCCGGCCTCGAGCCGCGGCGGCCTACTGCCTGCAGTCGTTGCGCATGTGCAGCCAGTGCACCGCGCACCCTCTGTTCAGAGAGTGACGCCCAGCAGGGCATCGACGGCCGTGCGAACCAGGCCCGGCGCCGCGGTGTCCGGCCCGCCGTATGTCAGGGCCTGCTGCACCCAGCTGTCCACGGCGGCAAGGGCTTTCGGGGTGTCCAGATCATCGGCCAGATGCTGACGCAACCGCGCGACCGTCTCCTCGGCCCCCGGACCCGACTCCAGCGCCGCCGCCTGCCGCCAGCGCGCGAGCCGCTGCTGCGCCTGCTCGAGCACCGCATCCGACCACTGCCGATCGGTGCGGTAGTGGTCGGCGAACAGGCCCAGCCGGATCGCCGACGGATCCACGCCCGCGCGCCGCAACTTCGACACGAACACCAGATTGCCCCTCGACTTGGACATCTTCTCGCCGTCCAAGCCGATCAACCCGGCATGCACGTAGTGCCGGGCGAAGCGCCGATGCGACACCAGCGCCTCGGCGTGCGCGGCCGAATACTCGTGATGCGGATAGATCAGATCGCTGCCGCCACCCTGAATGTCGAATTCGGGGCCGAGCCGGTTCAACGCGATCGCCGCACACTCGATATGCCAGCCCGGGCGGCCCTCGCCGAACGGCGCCGGCCACGACGGCTCACCCGGCCGCGCCGCCCGCCACAGCAGCGCGTCGATCGGGTCGCGCTTACCCGGGCGCTCCGGATCGCCACCGCGCTCGGCGAACAGCCGATCCATCGTGGCCCGGTCGTAGCCGGATTCGTAGCCGAACTGCTCGGTGGCGTCGTGGCGGAAGTAGATGTCGCGGTATTCGGCGTCGTCGACCACATACGCCGCCCCGGCGGCCAGCAGTTTGTCCACCAGTTCGACGACCTCGCCGACCGATTCGATCGCGCCGATGTAGTCGCGCGGCGGCAGCACCCGCAGCTGCGCCATATCCTCGCGGAACAACTCGATCTCGCCGGTGCCGAGTTCGCGCCAGTCCACCCCGTCGCGCTCGGCCCGCTCGAACAGCGGATCGTCGACGTCGGTGATGTTCTGTACGTAGTGCACCTCGTGGCCGCCGTCGCGCAGGATCCGGTTGACCAGATCGAAGGCCAGATAGGTCGCCGCGTGCCCCAGATGCGTGGCGTCGTAGGGTGTGATGCCGCAGACATACATGGTGGCGGTCGCGCCGGGCGACACCGGGCGCACCTGCCGGTCGGCGGTATCGAACAACCGCAACGGCGGTCCGGATCCGGGGACGGCGGGAACGGAGATTTCGGACCAGGACTGCATGATTCGAGGGTAAGGGTCCGGGCGGGCACCTCGCCCGCCGCCCCCGGCTACCGGGCCCGTCGCGGGGTGTTCGCCACCACATCCGACCTCGGCCGGGGTCAGCGGTGTGGCGAAGTCAACCGTTGTACGCCGCGCGCACCGAATGCGGCACGCACGTCGGCGGATCGGCGCGACCGGATTCGCACCGGCTCAGAACGCGGGCCAGGGAATGGGGCGAGAGCTGATCGGTTGCGGCAGCACCGGATCGTTCAGCAGCTCGCGGGCCCGCGCCTCCAGGGCCTCGATCTCGTCGTCGGTGATGTGCTCGGCCAGCGCCGAACCGATCGGACCCGAAATCCGGTCGGCGAACACGGCGATGTCACCGAGCAGTTCCTCCCCCACCGGCTCACCCGCCCAGCCCCACAGCACCGTGCGCAATTTCGGTTCGCTGTGCAGGCAGATCCCGTGGTCGACCCCGTAGACACCGCCGTCGACGCCTTCGAGGGCGTGCCCGCCCTTGCGGTCGGCGTTGTTGAGCAATACGTCCAGCACCGCCATCCGGCGCAGTCGCGGATCGTCGGCATGGACGAGTGACACGCGCGCACCCGTGCCGTCCACCGCCCGCAGCACTTCCCGGAACCCGGCGGGCACCGCACCGGCGGGCACCAGATCCACCAGATCCAGGCGCTCCGGCGCCGCCTCACCCGGGTCGACGGTCTCGATCCAGCGCTGCACCATGCCGGGCCCCAGCGGACCCTCCCGCAGAATCGTCTCCGGAATCACCGACCACCCCAGCGCCGCCGACACCAGATACGAGGCCACCTCGCGCCCGGCCAGCGTGCCGTCGGGGAAATCCCACAGCGGACGCTCCCCGCGCACCGGCTTGTACACCACTCGCAGCGGCTCCGCGCCACCGCCGACCGGCGGGTCGATCTCACAGACCAGGGTCAGGTTGCTGGCGGTGGTCACCCGCCCGATGATCGACAACTCACCGCTGTAGAGGCCGTCGCGGGCCGCGCCCTCGTCTGCGGTCGCCGCGCGCGTGGTCACCGGTCCTCAGTCCTCCAGATCGGTCGCGCCGAAGATGTCGCCGCGCTTGTAACCATTGGTGCGCACACACATGTGCCCCTTGGGCGAGAGCGGTTCCCCGCACAGCGGGCACGGCGGCCGTCCGGCCGCGATCACCTTCGCCGACCGCAACGCGAATTCGCGGGCCTGCTCCGGGGTCAAGAACACCCGCACCGCGTCGGGGCCCTCCTCGGTGTCGTCGAGGACCACCGATTCGTCGACCTCGGTCTCGGTGATGGCCAGCAGTTCCACCACCACCGCGCCGGCATCGGCGTCCCAGCCCAAACCCATTGTCCCGACCCGGAATTCGGTGTCGATCGGCATCTGGAGCGGAGCCGTGTCGGAGACGTCCTCGGCCTGCGGCGGCACCGTGGCGCCGAACCGCCGCGCCACCTCGTCCAGCAGCAGACCCATCCGGTCGGCGAGCACCTTCACCTGCTGCTTCTCCAGCAGCACGCTCACCACGCGAGGTTCCTGCACGGCCTGTAGATAGAAGGCGCGATCCCCTGGTTCACCGACGGTTCCGGCGACGAAACGGTCGGGGGTGCGAAACACATGGATTGCTCGGGCCATCTGCACCTCCTGAAACCGACTGCATCACTGATTACGCTCGTTCCCCGAATCGGGGGGATCCGCAATATTCCCATTATCCGCCCGCGGCGCGGCGCCCACCTCACCGCCGGGGACGGGCCCGGCCCGCTGCTCGGACGGTTGTGCGACCGCGGCCAGCGCCGACAGGTCGGAGCCGGTGTCGTTGACCCGCCACACGTAGGGGGCGGCCGGGGTGTAGCGGACGACGCTGATGGAGGCCGGTTCCACCACGATGCGCTGGAACCCGTCGAGATGGATGCCGAACGCGTCGGCCAGCAGCGACTTGATCACGTCACCGTGTGTGCAGGCCACCCACAGCACATCGCGGCCGTGGCGTTCGGCGAGTTCGGTGTCGATCGCGCGCACCGCGGCCACCGCCCGGTACTGCACCTGGGCCAGGCCCTCACCACCGGGGAACACCGCCCCCGAGGCGTGCTGCTGCACGACCTTCCACAGCGGTTCCTTCACCAGCTCCGAGAGCAGCCGGCCGGTCCATTCGCCGTAATCCACCTCGAGCAGGCGCTCGTCGGGTTCGGGTTCGAGGCCGAGTTTGTCGGCCAGTGGCGAAACCGTGCGCGTGCAGCGCAGCAGCGGGGAATGTGCGATGTGCTCGATCGGTAACGGTGCCAAACGTTCTGCCACCGCCAGTGCCTGCTCGGTGCCGCGCTCGGTGAGCTCGACCCCGGGACTGCGGCCGGCCAGCGTGCGCGCGGTGTTGGAGGTCGACACCCCGTGCCGCAGCAGGATCACCGTCATGGGACCAGACTAGGCGATCACCACCGGCGGGCTCGCGCCGTCACCGGCCCGCGACCTCGGCCGCCCGCCCCGGCGATGCGGAACCCGCTGGTATGCAACCTGTTTCGCTGTCGGAGGAATCGGCGACCGGGCCTGTGACCCGGCCTCCCCGCACCGGGGGCGCTGTGGTGCACCTCGCATCTTCCGGCGGTTCGCGAGTGGTATCCGTTTCCGGGACCGGTTGTGGCCCTAGGCTCGGACACTGTGACGAGAGCTGGGGCGGTGTGGTGATGGAACAGCGGGCGGTGGGCCGCAGTGGCCTGCGGGTATCGCGGATGGGGCTGGCCACCCACACCTGGGGCCGGGAAACCGATGCCGAGGACGCGGCGGCGCAGCTGGTGGCCTTCGTGGAGGCCGGCGGAACGCTGGTCGACACCTCGCCGGTGTATCAGGGCGGCGCCGCGCAACGCATGCTCGGCGAGCTCGTGGGTGAGCTGGTGCCGCGCGACGATCTGGTGATCAGCGGGTGTGCGGGCCTGGTGCCGGTGCCCGGGGTCACCGATCCCGACGGCGGACCCGCGGCCGGCATCCACTGGAGTGTGGACGCGTCGCGGCGCACCCTGATGCGTCAACTCGACCGCACCCTCGCCGAACTGGGCACCGACTATCTCGACATCTGGAGTGTGGCGGCCTGGGACCGGCACACCCCGCTCGACGAGATCGCGGCCACCCTCGACCACGCCGTGCGCTCGGGCAAGGTGCGCTACGCGGGGGCGCGCGGCCTGAGCGCCTGGCAGCTGGCCACCCTGGCCTCGGCGGCCCCGATCGTGGCCGCGCAGTCGCCCTATTCGCTGCTGGCACGCGGTGCCGAAGCCGAACTGCTACCGGCGGCCGGGCACCACGGGGTCGGGTTGATCGCGGCCTCACCGCTGGCCGGTGGCATCCTCACCGGCAAATATCGCGACGGTGTGCCCGCCGACTCGCGTGGCGCCGACGAGGCGACCGCCGCCGAAATCCGCGAACGTCTCGACGAACACGCCACCCGGGTGGTGGACGCGGTGGTCACCGCGGCCGACGGGCTGGGCACTTCGCCCCTGGCAGTGGCGGCGGCCTGGCTGCGCGACCGGCCGGGCGTCGCGTCGATGATCGTCGGCGCTCGCGATATCGGTCAGCTCACCGGCGTTCTCGCCGCGGAAACGCTGGAACTTCCGCGGGCGATCGCGGCCGCTCTCGACGACGTCAGCGGTATCTGAGCGGCCGGGCCGGCGGGACGTGCGCGCACAGGGCGGTGACAACCGGTCCGCGCGACCACTTAGGCTTGCCTACATGAGGTGTCTCGACGTCCGATCGGCCCGCATCGCCTCCGCCGCACCGGCGGGGCCCACCGAGCCGGGCGCGCCGGCGCTGAGGTTCGCGACGACCGCACGGAACCGTTCGGCATCGACCGAGCCGGGTGGACGGCAGCGGCCGGCCCGGGGCGGCACCCGGTGGCTGCTCACGGTGCTCGCGGTCGTGCTGCTCGCCGGAGTCACCACCGCGTGCGGGGGCAGCGGCGCCTCGGGCGAGCAGCAGGGCGCGACCACCGCGACGCTGGCGAATCCGGATCCGACGCCGATCGGCCCCGAGCCGGTGCCCGCGCTACCGGTCACCGTGCGCTCGTTCGACGGCGCCGAGGTCACCGTCACCTCCGCGGACCGGATCGTGGCCGTGGACCGCTACGGCACCCTGGCCCAGACCGTGTGGGCGCTGGGCCTGGGCTCCAAACTGGTGGGCCGCTCGACCTCGGCGGCCTTCCCCGCGGTGCGCGACGTGCCCAACGTGGCGGGCGGCACCGGCAGCATCAACATCGAAGCCGTTGCCGCGCAACGGCCCACGGTGTTTCTCAGCGACACCACCAGCGCCACCCCCACCATGCGTGATCAGCTGCGCGCGCTCGGCATCACGGTCGTGTACTTCGACCCGCAGCGCACCATCGACGGTGTCGGCCCGCAGATCCGGTCGGTCGCCGACGCCTTGGGCGTCCACGATCAAGGAGTGAAGCTGGCCGAGCGCACGCACGCCGAGATCGCCGCGGCCACCGCCGCGATGCCGAAACGCCAGCCGCCGTTGAAGATCGGATTCGTCTACCTGCGCAGCACCGCGATCACCATGCTCGCCGGGCCCGGCTCGGGCGCCGATTCGCTGGTGGCGGCACTGGGCGGCGTCGACGCCGGAACCGCGGCGGGACTGACCGAACCGTTCACCACCATCACCAGCGAGGCGATGATCAGCGCCGCACCGGACGTGCTGCTGGTGATGTCGGACGGGCTGAAATCGGTCGGCGGCGTCGACGGCCTGGAGAAGGTGCCCGGGGTCGCCCAGACGCCGGCCGGGCGCGATCACCGCGTCGTCGACATGTCCGATGCGGTGCTGCTCAGCTTCGGACCCGAAACCGGGCATGTGCTCGAAGCGCTGTCGAAGGCCGTCTACGGCACCCAGCCCGCATGAGTCCCGGCGATTCGCCCGGTGAGGACTCGGCCGCCGATCCCGGTCCGCGACCGTCCGGACCGAATGTGGTGCCTTCTGCTGGATCCGTTGCTGCGCAACATATCTCGGGCCTGTCGGGTGCCGAGTCGAGCGCGAACGGCGCATCCGAGCCGGAGAACGGTGCGGGCGCAGGCACTTCCGGGCCCGATGCGCTCAGCGGCCGGAGCGCCGAACGGTCGACGGTCGCACCTTCGGCCGGGACCGGCGGCGGTGCGGCTTCCGGCACGCAGCGGGCAGAACCGCATCCGAGGTCCAACTCGGCCCCTTCCGCTCCGGGCGACGCCGTCGTCGGTCCGCGCACACCGCGCCGCTGGTCCCGCATCACCGTCGTCTTCGCGATGTCGATCGCACTGCTGGTGATCCTGGCGCTGATCTCGGCCGCTGTCGGGCAGGTCCCCACGACCCCGCTCGAGGTGGCCGGCAGTGTGCTGCACCGGATCGGGCTCGACTGGGGGCCGATGCCGCACCACCCCGCCGGTGAGGTCACGCTGTGGGAGGTCCGGTTCCCGCGGGTGGTGCTGGCGATGCTGGTCGGGGCTGCGCTGGCGACCGCCGGAGCGCTGCTGCAGGGTGTGTTCGCCAATCCTCTGGCCGAACCCGGCGTGATCGGTGTGTCCGCGGGCGCGGCCGTCGGGGCGGGTGTGGTGATCGTGGTCGGTGGCGCGTTCGTGGCGGCCTGGTCGGTCGCCGGAGGCGCGTTCGTCGCCGGACTGGGGACCACACTCGCGGTGTATCTGCTGTCGCGTTCGGGCGGGCGCACCGAAACCGTCACGCTGGTGCTGACCGGTGTCGCGGTCAACGCCTTCGCCGGCGGTCTGATGTCGTTTCTGCTGTTCACCGCCTCCCCCGCGGCGCGCGATCAGATCGTCTTCTGGCAGATGGGCAGCCTGAACGGCGCCACCTGGCAGGCGGTGGCCGTGGTGGCGCCGCTGGCCGCGCTGGGCGTGGCGGCGGCGGTCGCGATGGCGCCGCGCCTGGATCTGCTCGCCCTCGGCGAATCGGCGGCGCGGCACCTCGGTGTCGACGTGGAACGCTTGCGGCGCAACGTGATCGTCGTCGTCGCGATCCTCGCCACCGCCGGGGTGGCCTTCACCGGCATCATCCTGTTCGTCGGATTGGTCGTCCCGCACGTGGTGCGCATGCTCGTCGGTCCCGCGCACCGGGTGCTGATCCCGCTATCAGCGATCCTCGGCGCGGTGGTGCTGCTGGCCGCCGACATCGGGGCCCGGACCCTGGTCCACAACGCCGATCTACCCCTGGGCATGCTGACCTCGCTGGTCGGCGGGCCGTTCTTCTTCTGGCTGCTGCGGCGCACTCGCGCCCGATCGGGAGGCTGGGCATGAGCGGCGCCGGAACGGCACGCGTGCGCGCACTGATCCGCACACTTCGCCCTGCCCACGGTCTTCCGCAACCGACACCGCGCGGTGCGGTGACCCTGCGAGCGCGCGGCATCGATATCGCGCGCGGCGGGCGGCCGGTGCTCGAATCGGTCGACATCGACGTCGTCGCCGGGCAGATCCTGGCACTGGTGGGTCCCAACGGCGCGGGCAAGTCGACGCTGCTGGCCGCGCTGTCGGGCGAACTCGAACCGGCAAGCGGCACAGTCGAACTCGACGGCCGACCGGTCACCGATTGGACTCCCACCGATATGGCGCGCCGCCGCGCGGTGCTGCCGCAGAACCACACCGTCGGATTCCCGTTCACGGTGCGCGAGGTCGTCGCCATGGGCCGCTCTCCCTGGGCGCGAACCCCGCGCCAGGAATTCGACGACCGGGTAATCGCCGCCGCGCTGGCCGCCACCGATATGGAACATCTCGCCGCACGGCCGTTCCCGGCGCTTTCCGGTGGTGAGCGTGCCCGCGCGGCACTCGCCCGGGTGCTGGCTCAGGACACCGAGACGTTGCTGCTCGACGAGCCCACCGCCGCATTGGATCTCGGCCATCAGGAACAGGTGCTGCGTCTGGCCGCGGCCCGCGCCGGCGAGGGCGCGGCGGTCGTGGTCGTACTGCACGATCTGGGCCTGGCCGCCGCCTACGCCGACCGCGTCGCCGTGCTCGACGCGGGCCGCCTCGCCGCTGTCGGCCACCCGCGCGAGATCCTCACCACCGACCTGCTGACCCGCGTCTACCGTCACCCCGTCGAGGTCATCGACCACCCCGTCACCGGCGCCCAGCTGGTCCTGCCCGTGCGACGCTGAACCCCCGTTCAGTCCGCGAGCACGTCCGGGTGGCCGAACAGTGCGACCAGCGCCGGATCGTGGAACTTCACCACCCGCGATACTCCGCTGGGGGTCGCCGCCAGCACCACGATTCCGTCCGCACGCAGCAGGCCGTCCGCGGCCCGGTGATAGACGACGGCGGCGGGCTGTCCGTTGGCGGTGGTGGCGACCATCCGCCACTGGCCGGGCACACCCAGCACGTAGGTGTCGAGCATGCGGAGGCAGTGCGCCCGCCCGGCCTGCCAGTCGCGGAACGGGGTCGCCTCCAGCGTGGCATCGGTGCGCAGCACCTGTTCCAGCAGCGCGGCGTCGGACCGCTCGAAGGCCGCGATGTAGCCGTCGAGCAGCGCCCGTGCGCGCCGGTCGGTGGGTTCCAGTAGTTTCTCGGGTGCCGGGTCCAGTTCGTCGAGGCGGGCGCGGGCGCGTTGCAGTCCGCTTTTCACCGCCGCCGTCGTGGTCCCGAGAATCTCCGCGGTCTCGGCCGCGGAAAAAGCCAGCACCTCGCGCAGCAGGAGGATGGCACGCTGGCGTGCGGGCAGGTGCTGCAGACTCGCGACCAGCGCCAGCCGCAGCGATTCGCGCGCGACCACCACCGCTTCCGGATCGTCGGCCGTCGCGATCCAGCCGTCCGGAAGCGGTTCCAGCCATGAAACCTCGCCTGCCGCAACATATCTCGGCGGGCTGCCCGCCTCGTTGTCCGGACCGCCGAGTCCCGAGGGCAGTACCCGCGTGTGATGCGAGGTCCTCGCGGTGAGGCAGACATTGGTAGCGATCGTGTACAGCCACGACCGCATTGACGCCCGGCCCTCGAACCCGGCGTAGGAACGCCAGGCCCGAAGGTAGGTCTCCTGCACCAGATCCTCGGCATCCTGTGCCGAACCGGCCATGCGATAGCAGTGCGCCAGCAACTCCCGGCGGTAGCGCCCGGAGTCGGCGGCGAACCGGTCCCGGTCGGCCGTGCGCGCATGCGCGGTCATATCGCCGAGTGTAGGAGCCGTGATCACGGCCGCAGCGCCAGTTTGCCGACGGTTGCGCGAGCCTCCAGTTCGGCCAGCACCTTCGGGCCCTCGGCCAAGTCGTAGACCGTGGGCCGGGCCGGTTCGACCACGCCGGCGGCGACGAGGGCGAACAACTCCGCCATGACCGCGCCGAAGATTTCGGGCGCCGCATGGATCAGCACGCCGATGTTGAGGCCGATGAGCTGAATCTGGTGGTCGTAGATCAGCTGCCGATTGCTGATCGTGGCATCGCCACCGGCCGCGCCGAAGACGACCACCCGGCCGGTGACTCGTCTGGTCGCGGCGAGGGTGTCCGCGAAACCCGAACCGCCCGCGGATTCGAGCACGAGATCGGCGCCGGCGCCGCCGGTCAGCTCCCGCACCTCGGCGGCCAGGCTCTCGCCGCGCGAGTCCAGAACGTGGTCGGCGCCCAGCTCGCGCACGAGGTCGTGTTTGCCGGGCGCCGCGGCGGCGATGACGGTCGCCCCGAAGTGTTCGGCGAGAGTCACCGCGGCCTGTCCGGTCGCGCCCGCCGCGGCCTGGATCAGCACGGTCTCACCGGCCACGAGGCGGCCCAGTGGTTTCAGCGCGGCGAGCGCGGTAGGGAGGTTGACGGTCAGGCCGAGGGCTTGTTCGGCGGTCCAGCCCTCCGGCACCGGCACGGCCGCCGCGGCCGGGAGGACCAGGTATTCGGCGAACGCGCCTTCCCCCACGCCGGCCACGCGCGCTCCCGGCCGCGGTTCGGATACGCCCTCGCCCGTTGCCACGACCTCGCCGGCGGCTTCGAAACCGGCCGGGTACGGCGGCTGCGGGCCGCCGAGGAACGTCCCCCGGCTTTTCGAGATGTCGGCGAAGTTGACCCCGGCCGCGGTCACCCGGATCAGGATCTCGCCGCGGCCCGGGTGCGGCACCGACGCGTCGGTGATCAGGCACGTGTCCTGCGGGCCCCGCAGGGACGTCTGGTGCAGGGCTCGCATGGTCGCGGGAACGCTCACGGCACTCAACTCTCTTTCTCGGCTCGTCGCGGCCCACCGGTTCGGCGCCGCCGACCATGTAGACCTCGGGTGCCGCGAAAAGGAATCGGTGGGCCGGCGCGAGTTCGCGGAGCGAACGACCTTGACGAGCCCGCCCGGTCTCTGGTTCTCGCCCCGGTGACCCGCCGCTACCGGGTCAGCGCCGCCCGCGGAAGGTGCGGCGCAGGTCGTCGATCCACAGATCCGGGATCTCCCACGGGATGAAGTGGCCGCCGCGGTCGTGGACGGTGAGCTCGACGTGGTTGTACCACTGGGCGCGGTCGCCGGTGCGGAAGTTCTCGACGCGGCCCTCGGTGTCGACACCGGGCGGGTTCTCGTAGCCGACGAAGGTGATGCCGGTGGGTGCCTGCACGACCGGAAGGCGGTCGTGTGAAGGCGTCCAGGGATAGCGATTGTTGTTGGCGTAGAGGCGGATCGAGGTGCCGATGGTGTTGGTGGCCCAATAGATCGTGGCGTGGGTGAGCAGATCGTCTCTGCTGAACACGGTTTCGACGTCACCGCCGTTGTCGCTCCACTTGCTCCACCGCTCCAGGATCCACGCCAGCATGCCCGCCGGAGAATCCGACAGGGCTTGGGCGAGGGTGCTGGGGGCGAGCAGGTGCGCGGCCAGGTGGACGGCGAAACGTCTGTCCAGCTCCACGAATCGTGCGTGCACCGCCGCGGGCAGGTCGTCGGGAATCGGCCGTCCACCGCTGAAGTCCCAGGCTCGATCGCCGTTGAACAGGGTCAGTTTCAGCCCGGATCCGATGTGGATGGCATACAACTCCTCGGCGTACTTGTGGCCGAGCTGCGCGGTGACCAGCGCGCCGACGTCGCAACCCGCGGCGGCGTACTTCTCGTACCCCAGCACCTCGGTCATCAGTGTGTGCCAGAGGTCGGCGACCTTCCAGAAGTTCAGATCGGGGCGGTCGAGCAGCGGACTGGAGAATCCGAAGCCCGGAAACGACGGCACGATCACGTCGAACGCCTCGGCCGGGTCGCCGCCGTGCGCACCCGGATCGGCCAAGGGGCCGGCGACCTTGGACCAGTGCCAGAACGTCCAGGGCCAGCCGTGCGTCAGGATCAGCGGTGTCGGATTCGGGCCGACTCCGGGTTTGCGCATGATATGGATCGGCACCCCGTCGATGTCGACCTTGTAATGCTGAAAGGTGTTGATCTCGGCTTCGGCTGCGCGCCAGTCGTATCCGCTGCGCCAGTAGTCGACGAGCTCCCGCAGATAACCGGCGGCCACGCCGTAATACCCGTCGTCGTTGCCCACGTCGTCGGGCAGGCGGGTCCGCTCCAGGCGCTGCCGCAGGTCGGCGAGCACACTGTCGGGGACGTGAATCGTCGTGGGAGTCAAGGGGAACGGTCGGGCATCGTCGGTGGTGTCGTTCATATGGCCTCCTGCGCCGTGTGAACGCCACAATTACATAAGCAACTTATTTAAGCAACTTGTATAAGTTCCGGATATAGTTGCTCGTGTGGACGACATCGATGATTTCGACGTGGACGGGTTCGCTGCGGTGATCGAGGACTTCAACCGCGTCTACATCCGCATACCGGTCCGGGAGAAGCTGCCGTTCACCACGCTGTCGGTGCTCGACACCCTGGCGCAGCGGGGCCCGATGCGACTGACGGAGCTGACCGATACCGAACAGATGACCCAGCCGGGCATCACGCAACTCGTCGCGCGCCTGGAGCGCGACGGCCTGGTGCTGCGTCGCCGCGACCCCGGTGACGGGCGGGCCGTGCTCGTGCACCTCACCGAGGCCGGCCGGCAGATCCGGCGCAGCCGCCACGACGACCGGGTGCGCTATCTGGTTCCGCTGATCGGCGAACTGAGCCTCGCGCAGCGCCGGGCCTTGGCGGCCGCCCTACCCGCGCTCACCCGGCTGGCGCAGCTGGAACGGGAGCGCTGACACCGCGCATCCGTCCCGGCCCGCTGTTGCCTGCGGAAGGCTCACCGCCACACCAATTTCAGCACCGCGGGGGTCAGCAGCATGCGGATCACCGTGGCATCCAGGATCAGGGCCGCGATCATGCCGTAGGCGATGTATTTCATCAGCACCAGATCGGAGAAGCCGAACGCACCGGTCACCACGATCAGAATCGCCGCCGCCGAGGTGATCACCCCGCCGGTGTGGGCGATGCCGTAGCGGATCGCCTCCGCCGGCGGCGCCCCGCCCGCCCGTGCCTCGGCCATGCGCGATTGCAGGAACACTTCATAGTCGGTGGACAATCCGAACAGCACCGTCACGATCAGCACCAGCACCGCGAACATCAGCGGCCCCGGGGTGAAGCCGAGCAGGCCCGCGCCGTGCCCTTCGACGAACAACCACGTCAGAATGCCCAGTGCGGCACCGAGACTCAGCGCGCTCATCAGCACGGCCTTCAACGCCAGCACGATCGAGCGGAAGGCGATGTACATCAGCACCAGGGCCGCGGTCGCCAGAATCGTTGCCAGCAAGGGTAATCCGTCGATGAGGCCGTGAATGGCGTCGCGTTCCAGGGCCGGCACCCCGGCCACCATCACCTGCACCCCGGACGGATGCGGAATCGCACGCAGCGCCGCGATGGCGGCGTCGGCGTCGGTCTTGTGCACCAGACCGGTGGACAGCACATTGATCCCGTTGGTCGTCGGCGCCGCCGCCTCGAACGGTCCCGTCAGCCCCGGTGCGAAATTGGCTTGGAACCGGATATCGGACAACTGCTGCGGATCCGCCCCCACGACCACCAATTTCAGTGGCTCCGTGCGGAATTCGGGAAACAGCGCGTCGAATTTCTCCTGTGCCACGCGGGCCGGGTTGTCGGCGGCCAGGTATCGCTCCGACAGGCCGCCGAATTCGATGTTGCGGAACGGGATCAGCAGGAAGAGCAGTCCGGCCACCACCGGCACGATCACCCGCGCGGGATGACGCATCGCGAACAGGGCCAGCTTGGAGAAGAACCCGTTGTCGATCTCCTGGGCGCTGCGGATCCCGGCGAACCGGTGCCAGCCCCACAGATCGATGCGCCGCCCGACGATACTCAGCGCCGCCGGCAGCGCGGTCACCGACAGCAGCGCCGCCAGCAGTACCGAACTGATGCCGCCGTAGGGCACCGAGCGCAGCACCCCGTTCGGGTAGATGAACAGCGCCGCCAGGCTCACCGCGATGATCGCGGCGGAGAACAGCACCGTGCGCCCGGCCGTGGCGACCGTGCGCGCGGTCGCCTCCTCCACACTGCGCCCGGCCGCCAGCTCCTCCCGGAACCGCGTCACCGCGAACAGGCCGTAGTCGATCGCCAGCCCCAGGCTCACCAGGGTGACCACGGCGCTGGCGAAGACGTTGACGTCGATGTGGTCGGTGAGCAGGCGCATCATGCCCTGACTGCCCAGGATCGTCATCCCGCCGATGAGTACCGGCAGCAGCGCGCCGACCACGCCGCCGAACACGAAATACAGCAGCACGGCCACCACCGGCAGCGCGATCAGCTCGGCGCGGTGGATATCGTCCTGCATCCCGATGTTTATGCCCTCGACCACCGGTTGCAGACCCGCCAGCTGTACCGTCGTGCCGCCCGGTCCGCGCCCGGAACCGCCTGCGCCCAAATCCTTTTGGATGGCGAGGTAGTTGTCGACCGTGGCGGTGTCGGAGCCGTGCAGGCCGATGCTGGCGAAGGCGTGGGTGCGGGAGGCGTCGGCGAACTGCCCCATCATCGAGCCGTCGAAGTAGCTGTCGATCTTCTTGATCCGGTCCGGATACCGGTCGTGCAGATCCTTCAGGGCCGAGGCGATCGCCGTGCGGATCGGCGGATCGTCGACGGTGTGGCCGGGTGGTGCGGTGTAGAGCACGATCACGTCGGCATCGGTGTCGCGGCCGAAGGTCTGGTCGGCGAGTTTGGAGGCGACCACCGATTCGCTGTGTTCGTCGAACCACCCGCCCTGGGTCAGCCGGGAGCCCAGATCACGGCCGTAGAACCCCGAGACGGCCACGATCAGCACGAAGATCGCGAACACCAGGTAGCGATGGCGATGAACGAATCGACCCCAGCGCAGCAGAAACCCCTCGAGCATGCCGGGGGTCAGCCGCAGGCCGCGGTGCGGTAGTCGGCCGAACGCAGGATCCCGCACAGATCGTTGCGCGAGATCTTCCACTTCCCGTCGATATCGACGAAATGCACGATGGTGGTGCGCACGTTCTCGCCGCTGCCGTCCTTGTCCAGCCGCATCGTGGCGGTGAGGGTGCCGTCGTGGTTGTCGAATACCGGATCGACCACGCCGTAGACGGCGCGCGGATTGTCGTGCAGCGCCTTGTACATGTCGGGGATGGCGTCCTTGAACGCGGCGCCGTCCTCGATCAGGTCGGTGCGTTCACTGTCGGGCAGCGAGGGATCCAGTGCGCGTTTGATCTGTGAATCCAGCTGTGCGGCGGTCGGCAACGGCGGCCGGTTGGCGCTGCTGACGGCGGCCGCCTCCGAGGAGGAGGTGAGCGCGGCGTAGGCCGACGAGCGCGCCGCCGCCACCGAAGCCTCGTCGGGACCGCTGTCGCAGGCGGCGATCACCAGCGCGAGCATCGTGATTCCGAATGCGCCGTGGACCGTGCGTCGCAATGCCATTACGTCCTCGAATGTGTCGAAAGTAACCGGTGGTTCCTACAGTCTGGCACGTGTGATCAGCGGCCCTCGATGACCGCGCTCAACCGGTTCAGCAACGCGCGCACCGTCGTGGTCGCCCCGCGCTGCGCCGGGACCGGCACGGCGGTCGGCACCAGATCACGCACCAGGGCGCGCACGCTGCGGGCGTCGTCGAGGTCGATATCGGTGACGGCGGCCTCGACCACGGCCACCACATCCTCGGGGCCGGGCACGTCGGTGGGGGTGTCGGCGCGGTAGATCTCGAGGGTGAGGGTGGAACGCACCGTGCGGAAGGCGAACGGCTGCCCCTCGGCCGTTCGGCCGAACCCGTGGGCGAACGGACCAACGGTTAAATCTTCAAGTGTGAATTCAGACGTGCGGTCTGTTTCCAACCGAGACTCCCCTGGTTCGACGTCCGATATGAGGTATCCACGGTAACGGGTGAGGCGCGTGCCACGCCGGAACCACCCCGGTGACCGGGCCGCGTGTCCGATCATGGTCAGATGAAACAGTACGCATGAGTCACACGAAGGAGTTCGGAGCATGCGGGGTTATCGGTCGGCACTGGGTGCCGTCCTCGCGGCCGCCGGCGCCGTCGTGCTCGTCGCGGGCTGTTCCTCCCACAGCGACGACACCACTGCCCCCGCGGCCGGTGCTCCCGGACGCGCCGCCGCCGCGCCGGCGGCGACCGCCACGCCCGCCGGAGCCGTCACCGCCTTCGGGCCGGTCGCGACACTGCTCGCCGAACCCGCCACCGGCCGGGTGGTCGCCCTCGACCCCAACGGCCTCGGGTTACGCCTGGTCGACCCCGCGAATCCCGCGGCCGCGCGGGCGCTCACCCTGCCCGCGCAGGCCACCGGCCTCGCCCTCGGCGCCCCGGGCGAGGTGCTCGTCGCGGCCGGGCGGGAGGTGTTGCGCGTCGATATCGCCACCGCCGCGATCCGCCCGGTGCCCGTCGACGGCGACGTGCGCGCGATCGCGCGGCGCGGGGACGGCCGTCTGGTGGCCGGACTCGACGGTGGCCGCGTGCAGATCCTCGACGCGGACGGACATCCGAACAAGACCATCAGCGGCTTGGGCACCGTCGACGCGGTGGCCGCCACGGCGAACGCGGTCGCCACGCTGGATCTGGACCAGACCACTCTCACCGAACTCGACCTCGATCGCGACCGCGCGGGGCTGGCCCTGCGCGCGGGCCTGGGCGCCACCCATGTGATCAGCGACCATTACGGCCGCCTGCTGGCCACCGATACCTCCGGCGGAGCCCTGCTGGTCTACACGACCGATCCGCTGCTGCTGCGCCAGCGCTTCCCGGTCGGGCCCTCCCCCTACGCCCTGGCCTACGATGAACGGTCCGACACCGTGTGGCTCACGCTCAGCGGAAGCAACGAGGTGGTCGGTTTCGATCTGTCGACCGGTATACCGGAAGAAGTGGGTCGCTTCGCAACGGTGCGCCAGCCCAATTCGCTGACGATCGACAGCCGCACCGGCGACATGTTCGTCGGGTCGGCAACCGGAGACGGTCTGCAACGCATCGGCGCGGACCAGAGGAAGAGAGGTCAGTGATGGCTCGAGCGCCTCGATACGAGTCGGCGTCCGGCGCCGCACACCACGACCGGCGCAGACGGTCGATTCCCGCGGGATGGGAGGAGACCAGCGAAGAAGGAGAATACGAGTACGTGCCGCTACGACTACCCCCGGACGTGAATCGGGTCACCGCGTCCATGCGCCTGGCCATCCAGGCCGAATTCGGCGGCTGGGAACTCTCGCGAGTGCGCGCCTACACCGACGGCAGCCGGCGAGTGTTGTTGCGGCGGCGCAAAACCAGCTTCCCCGTGACCGAAACGGGGATGTGAGGGATGTATTCCTTATTCCTGCGGTTGCTGTTCCTGGTGCCGCCCGAGCGTATCCATCACCTCGTGTTCACCGTCATCCGGCTCACGACCGCTTTCCCGCCCACACGATGGCTGGCCCGAAAACTCACCGCGGCCGGCGATCCGATCCTCTCCACCACCGTCTTCGGCGTCCACTTCCCGGCGCCGCTCGGGTTGGCGGCCGGGTTCGACAAGAACGCCGCCGGTGTGAACGCTTGGGGTGCACTGGGTTTCGGGTTCGCCGAGATCGGCACCGTCACCGCGCAGGCGCAGCCGGGTAATCCGGCGCCGCGACTGTTCCGGTTGCCTGCCGACCACGCGCTGATCAACCGGATGGGCTTCAACAATCACGGGGCCGCCGCAGCCGCGGGACGGCTGGCCGCACGCCGGAGCGGTGGCGTGCCGATCGGCGCCAACATCGGCAAGACCAAGGTCGTGGAGCCCGAACACGCCGCCGAGGACTACGCGCTCAGCGCGCGGCTGCTGGGCCCGCTCGCGGACTTCGTCGTGGTCAACGTCAGCTCACCCAACACCCCGGGGCTGCGCGATCTGCAGGCCGTGGAATCACTGCGCCCGCTGCTGCGCGCGGTGCTCGACAGCGTCGCGGCCGGCGCCGAACCCAAACCGGTCCTGGTCAAGATCGCCCCCGACCTGTCCGACGAGGACATCGACGCGGTCGCCGACCTGGCCGTCGAACTCGGGCTCGCCGGAATCGTGGCCACCAACACCACCATTCGCCGCGACGGACTGGCCACTCCGGCCGCCGAGGTCGCCGCGATGGGCGCGGGTGGGTTGTCCGGACCGCCGGTCGCCGACCGCTCGCTCGAGGTGCTGCGCCGCCTCTACGCCCGCGTCGGAGACCGGCTGGTACTGATCTCGGTCGGCGGCATCGAGAACGCCGACCAGGCCTACGAGCGCATTCTCGCGGGAGCGTCGTTGCTGCAGGGCTACACCGGATTCATCTACGGGGGGCTGTTCTGGACACGCTCGGTGCACCGCGGCATCGCCGCGCGCCTGCGCGCGGACGGATACCGCAGCCTCGCAGAGGCCGTGGGCGCCGCCCACACCGCCCGCGCCTGAGCGCGGCCGGCCCCTCCCGCTCGCCGATCCCTCTGCTGCGGCCGGTTTCCGGTGCGCGGAGCCGGTTGCTACCGGCCGGAACAGCCCCCCGAATGTCCGATTTCACGTTTAGGATGGGTGATCCGCATCACGTCCCCGACGTGATGTTCGTGCACCGACCGGGAACAAGGGATATGACCACAGCAGAGATCGGCTACACCCACCACACCGGCGCCACGGTCCGCACCGTGCCCGAGGCCTTCCAGCAGACGGCGACACTACGCCCGAATCAGGTCGCGTTGCGGACCGTCGGCGGTACCCAGCAGATCACCTGGGCCGACTACGCGCGGCGGGTGCGCGCGATCGCGGCCGGGCTGGCGAAACTCGGTGTCGCGCACGGTGACACGGTCGGGATCATGCTCACCAACCGGCCGGAGTTCAATCTGGTCGACACCGCGATCCTGCATCTGGGCGCCACCCCGTTCTCGGTGTACAACACCAGCTCTCCCGAACAGATCGCGCACGTGTTCGGCAACGCCGAGAACGGCGTGGTCGTCACCGAACAGGCGTTCCTGGCGCCGATTACCGCCTCCGGGGTGAAACTCGAGCACGTGATCGTCGTCGACGGCGCCGAACCCGAGGGCGGGCTGACCCTCGATCAGGTCGAGAACGATCCGGCCGAGGATTTCGATTTCGACGCCGCCTGGCAGGCGGTGCGGCCCGACGATCTGGCCACCCTGATCTACACCTCCGGCACCACCGGGCCGTCGAAGGGCGTGGAGATCACCCACGCCAATGTCGTCGCCCAGATCGTCGCGCTCACCAACGGCGCGCTCGTCGCCGATATCGAAGCGCGGGCGGTGTCGTACCTGCCGGCCGCCCATGTCGCCGACCGCATCTCCGGACACTGCCTGAACCTGTTCACCGGCGTCACCATCACCTGCGTGCCGGATCCGCGCGAGATCGCCGCCGCCCTGCCCGATGCCCGGCCGACCTTCTTCTTCGGCGTGCCGCGGGTGTGGCAGAAGATCAAGGCCGGTGTCGACGCGGCGATCGCCACCGAATCCAGCGCGGTCAAGAAGGCGCTGGCGCAGTGGGCGATCGGCGTCGGCGTGGCCACCGCCCGGGCGCGATTGGCCGGCGGCAACGGCGGCCCGCTGCTGGCCGTCCAGCACAAACTCGCCGATGCGCTGGTGTTGTCGAAGTTGCGCGCCACCCTCGGCCTGGACGAGTTGAAGGTCGCCTCCTCGGGCGCGGCCGCGATCCCGCCCGAGACGCTGGAATTCCTGCTCGGGCTGGGCTTCACGGTCAGCGAGGTGTGGGGCATGTCGGAGACCACCGGCGTCGGCACCTTCACCGAACTCGAGAAGCCGCGACCCGGTTCGGTGGGCCGGGCCGTCGACGGGGTGGAGATCCGCCTCGACAGCGACGGCGAACTGCTCATCCGCGGCGGCATCGTCAGCCACGGCTACCGCAAGATGCCCGAGAAGACCAGTGAGGCCATCGATTCCGACGGCTGGCTGCACACCGGCGATATCGCGACCATCGACGGCGACGGCTATGTCACCATCGTGGACCGCAAGAAGGAATTGATCATCACCGAGGCGGGAAAGAACATCTCCCCCACCAACATCGAGAATTCGGTGAAGGCCGCCTCGTCGCTGATCGGCCAGATCGTCGCCATCGGCGACTCCCGCCCGTACATCGCCGCGCTGGTCGTGCTCGACCCCGACACCGCCGCCGTGCGCGCGAAGGCGCTGGGCATCCCCGACGCCGATCTCGACGCCCTCGCCGCCCATCCGCAGATCCTCGAGGAGGTGCGCGCCGCGATCGTCGCCGGTAACGCCAAGCTGTCGCGGGTGGAGCAGATCAAGCGTTTCCGCATCCTGGCGCGGGCCTGGGAACCCGGCGGCGTGGAACTCACTCCCACGCTGAAGTTGAAGCGCTCGCCGATCGCCGCCGAGTACGCGGCCGACATCGCCGAGCTCTACACCGATCCGGTCCCCGAGGGAGTGCACAACCTCTAGTCGAATCGGTTCGGACACAGTCTGTTTCGCGTCGGCGGGGTCTTCGGCAGTTACCGAAGATCCCGCCGACGCGTCGGGACTACTTCTGTTCGTAGGTGCCGACGAGCGTCGCACGCGCGATGGCGTGGGAGAACAGATTGAAACCCAGATAGGCCGGGGTCGCGTCCGCGCCGACGCCCAGCGATTCGACGTCCACGGCGTGCACCACGATGAAGTAGCGGTGGTAGCCGTGTCCGGGCGGCGGACCGGCGCCGACGAATCCGGCGAAGCCGCCGTCGTTGCGCAACTGGATCGCCCCGCTCGGCAGGGCGCCGCCTTCGCTGCCCTCTCCGGCGCTGCCCGCACCCGATTCCAGCGAGGTCACCGACGCCGGGATGTCGGCGACGGCCCAGTGCCAGAAGCCGGAGCCGGTCGGTGCGTCCGGGTCGTACATGGTGACCGCGAAACTCTTGGTCTCGGCCGGGAATCCGCTCCACGACAACTGCGGCGAGATATCTCTGCCGCCCGCCCCGAACACCCCGCTGACCTGTTCGTTACCCAGCGGCTGTCCGTCGGTGACATCGGTGGAGGTGAGGGTGAACTCGGGCAGCTGCGGCAACGCCGCATAGGGATTGTAGGAATAGTCGGGCACGAGGACCGTCCTTTCTGCTAGTCGAGCGGATCGTCAGCTGTGCAACAGGAAATGCTCCATGACGCGAGCGCCGAATTCCAGCGCCGAGACCGGCACCCGTTCGTCCACGCCGTGGAACAGCGCGGAGAAATCCAGCTCCGGCGGCAATTGCAGCGGCGCGAAGCCGAAACACCGAATTCCCAAGCGCGCGAACGCTTTCGCGTCCGTGCCGCCGGACAGCATGTAGGGCACGGTGCGGCCGTTCGGGTCGTGGGCCAAGATCGCGTCGTTCATGGCGTCGACCAGATGCCCGTCGAACGTTGTCTCGTAGGAGTCGAGTCTGGTGATCCACTCGCGCTCCACGTCCGGGCCGATCAGCTCGTCGACCTCCCGTTCGAAGGCCGCCTGCCGGCCCGGCACCACCCGGCAGTCCACCGTCGCCTCGGCGGTCTGCGGAATCACATTCGCCTTGTACCCGGCGCGCAGCATGGTCGGGTTGGCGGTATCGCGCAAGGTCGCGCCGATGATGCGCGAGATGGTGCCCAGTTTCGCGAGCTGACCCTCGATATCCGGGCTGTCCGGATCGAAGTCGATGCCGGTCTCCTCGCTGACCGCGGCCAGGAATTCGGCCACCGAATCCGACAGCACCAGCGGGAACGTGTGCTTACCCAGCCGCGCCACCGCCTCGGCCAGAATCGTGACCGCGTTGTCGTCGTGCAGGAACGAGCCGTGGCCCGCGCGGGCCTTGGCGCGCAATCGCATCCAGCCCAGGCCCTTTTCGGCGGTCTCCACCAGATACAGTCGCCGCTCGGTGCCGTCACGGCGCGGCACGGTCAGCGAGAAGCCGCCGACCTCGCCGACCGCCTCGGTGACCCCTTCGAACAGATCCGGCCGGTTGTCGGCCAGCCACTGCGAACCCCACTTGCCGCCGTTCTCCTCGTCGGCGAGGAACGCGAACACCAGATCGCGCGGCGGCACCGTGCCCTCGATCTTGAACTGGCGGGCCACCGCCAGCATCATGCCGACCATATCCTTCATGTCGATCGCGCCGCGGCCCCACACGTAGCCGTCGCGGATCGCGCCCGAGAACGGATGCACACTCCAGTCCGCGGCCTCGGCCGGCACCACGTCCAGATGGCCGTGGACCATCAGCGCGCCACGACCGGGATCGGCTCCGGGCAAGCGCGCGAACACATTTCCGCGTCCGGGGGCTCCCGACTCCACGTATTCGGTGGTGTAACCGGCCTGCTGCAACTGGTCGGCCACCCACTGCGCACATTCGCGTTCACCCTTGGTGGTTTCCAGCACCCCGGTATTGGAGGTGTCGAAGCGAATCAGCGTGCTGACCAATTCGACCACTTCGGCTTCCGCCCGGGAGCGGGACTCGCGCTGTACACCTGTCACGCCCCTTTCCTACCACGCGTCGCGCCGGGGCGAATGACGCCCGACCCGGCCGGGCCCGTGGAACCCCGCATCGACGTGCGTCTCGGCACGCTCACATCGCAGCGGGCTCCCCGCGCCTGCTCGGGCAATGTCGACCGCGTTGTGATCTCGCTGATCGAATTGTCCGGCCGGGGCGTCGCCGGAGATCGGCGGCGTGCCCCGACGGTGCCGTCGGCTCGGCGAGATTCTTCGCATATCGGGCGCGCGGATTCCGGTAGTGACACTTATCATTCCGGCATGCGCCGTCGTAGGTGGCTTCGGGCCGCGGTGTGCTCGATCGTGTTGATCGCCTGTGGCTGCGTCGGCGCAGTGGAACGCGACGCCTTCGAGCAGCGGATCCGCGCTCGCGGGGGTGGCCTGGTGGACGGCCTGCCGGCCGCGGCATTCGAGGCGGTGCGAAACCGGCTGGGCACCGGCGACATTCAGGCCGGCGTCGTGATGTTCGTCGCTCCCGAGTCGACGCAGTTCCGCCTGGTCCTGGCCGATCAGCCCGAGCAGGTGACCCGATTTCTTGCCGACCACGACGATCTGAGCACCCGTGAACCGGTCGTCCACCTGCGCGTCCGAAGTCCGCAGCGCCCACGCGAACTCGACGACTACTCCTATCGCCTCGGCGCCGTGAGCGCACCGCGGCCGGTGCGCGTCTCGGCCTTCGACGACCTGGACGGCGAATGCTTCTCCCTCGGCGACGTACCCGGCCTCACCCGGCTCGAGTCGATCGTCGAGACCGCCCGCGCCCGCAGTGGCCTCGCCGACGGTGTCGTTCCCGTGATCGTCGTGAGCCGATTCGGGCGCGACATCCGTATCGTTGCCGACGTGACCTCCGCGCGGTCGGACATGATCGCCGAATTCGATTCCGCCGGTTCGTTTCTCCGTATCCGGCAGGTGTGAACAGTGGCCGGACCGATCGTTTCCGCACTCGGCGCCGCCGTCAGCGCCGGGAGTCTCGTCAGCTTCGTCCTGCCACTGGCGATCTGGCCCGGGGAGGCCCGGCTCACGGCGCCGCTGTTCTGCCGGTCTCCCTACCTGGATCCGATGGTGGTGTCGGACACCGTCCAGGATTCCGAGGGCACGTCGGTGAACTACACGCTCTACTGCGTGAGCGAGCGCGGCGCTCTGACCGACGAAGGTTTCGCGCTGCCGTTCCTCACGCTGTTCGCGGCGCATATCGTCCTGGTCACCGTCGTCGTCCTGGTGGCGGTGCTGTGGACGCCCAACTCATCGGCGGACACTCCGGCGGCGACCGGCGCCGTGGAGCTGTGACGCCCCAGCGGCGCGGTCCACGCCGATGCGCTAACCCGTCGTAACGGCGGCGCCGGCCGGTTCGGGCAGCTGTCCGATCGGTGTCCCCGTCGCGTTCTCCCGCCAGCCCGGCGGGCCGAAGACATAGCCCAGTCGCCCCCGCCAGGTTCGGGCGTGGCGCACGTCGCGCAGAAGCGCCGCGAATTCGTGGTAGTTGACCTTCAGCGGATTCCCGGTACCGATGTCGTGGGTGAGCCCGTAGCGGATGGGTTCGGATTCGGCGGCGAAACTGCCGAACATGCGATCCCACACGATGAACACACCGCCGTAGTTGGTATCGAGGTAGGGCTGGTTGGAACCGTGGTGCACGCGGTGATGGGCCGGGGTGTTGAAGACGAATTCGACCGGCCGCCACAGGGTTCGGACGCGCTGGGTGTGGATCGGGAATTGATAGAGCAGCCCGAGGGTGTTGAGCAGGAAGATCATCCACGCGGGGAAGCCCAGCAGTGCGGCCGGCACCCATGCCAGGCTGCGCGTCATCGAGGCGATCGGGTTCAGCCAGGGCAACCGGATCGCGGTCGTGAGATTGAAGTGGGTGCTGGAGTGGTGCACCGAATGAGCCGTCCACAGCAACCGGATTCGATGATCGGCCCGATGCGCCCAGTAGTAGCAGAAATCGGTGACCACCAGTCCCAGCAGCCACACCCACCAGTCGCGCGGTGACAGGTGCAGGGGTGTCCACGAGGCCGCCAGCACGATGGTGGAGAACGGCAGCACGTATTGCAGCAGCGGCTTGGTGAGCTGGCCGATCGCATAGGTGGCCCAGTTGGTGGCCGCCTCGCGTCCGTATCGCCCGCTGGGTGCGCGGTCGGGATCGCGGCGCGCGTCCCACCACTCCACGGCCATCATGGCGATGAAGGCGGGCACCGCGTACAGCGCCAGGTCCGCATTGTTCATCCGAACTCCTGTCCGATCCGTGATCCGGCCGCACGCTGGAACCGAGGTGTCGTCGCGCGCGGCGTGCCACAGCGACGGTAATGCCGCCGACCAGCCGGAACATCGGGCCCGAGAGGGATTGCCGATCCCCCGGCCGAGGGACTCGCCGTCACGGTCCGCGCCGGTATCGTCGCGGTGTGTTGTGGGAGCGAGCGGTGTCGCCGAGCCCGTGGGCGCTGCTGCGGCGCACTCCACGGCGGCCGGGGGCAGAGAGCGCGGCGGAGCCGCCGGGCGGTGAACTGCATGCGGTTCGCCGGTCGCTGACCAGGCAGTCGGTGGCGGTCGCGGTGGTGGCGGCTGTGGTGGACGCGGTCGTCTTCACGCTCTCCGGCATCTTCGCCGTAGCGCCCGGCCCGGCCGCCGCGGTCCTGGTGGCCATCGTGGCGGCCGATCTGGCCTTCGCGGCGCCACCGGCGACGGCTGCGGTCGTCGCGGTCGTCCAGGTCGGGATCCGGCTGGCGGTCACCGTGTTGTTGCATCGGCACGGGCTGCCCGTCCGGGTGGCCGACGTCGGCTTCCTCGTGGCCGGCTATCGGGCGGGTGCCTGGTTGTCGGGCCGGGCCTCACTGGTCACGGTGCCCGTCCTGGTGCTGGGGGCGTGCGGTGCGCCGCTGATCGCCGGCGGGGCGCCTGCGGCGGACTGGCGGCTGCTGCTCACATCATCGATCTCCGGTGGCGTCGTGCCGTGGCTGGTCGGCCGCTACACCGCAGGTCGCGGCGCCTACATCGCGGAACTGGAGCAGCGCGAACGGCTCGCCCGCCAGCAGCAGCGGACCGCGCTGGAACGGGCGCTGACCGACGAACGCGAAGCGATCGCCCGCGACCTGCACGACGTCATCTCCCATCACGTGAGCGCGATCGGCATCCATGCGGGCGCGGCGCGTCTGGCGCTGCACGGAAGCGGCGCCGCCGCCGCGGCGACGCGCTCGCTGTCGGCGGTGGAATCGGAGAGCCGCGCCGCGATGGTGGATCTGCGCCGTCAGCTGGATCTGCTGCACGGCCGCGAGGACGCCGCCCGCCAGCCCGGTATGGCCGATATCGACGATCTGGCCGACCGCGTGCGCGGCGCCGGGCTGGACCTGACCGTCACCACCACCGGCGCCGAACTACCCCGTTCGCTCGACATCACCGTCTACCGGATCGTCCAGGAACTGCTCACCAACGCCCTGCGCCACGGCGCCGGCAGCGCGCGGCTGACGGTCCGCAACGACGGTACCGGGGTCGAGATCGAGCAGTCCAATCCGCTTGCCGGCGAAGAGGATTCGAACGTGTCCGCACCTTGCGCACCGGCGCGACCGCTCGGTTCGGCAGCGACTCCGCACGGGCCCGATGCGGTCCGCTTCCCGGCCGCTGAGCGTGCGACCGTCCGCGCCACCGCACCGGCCGGGGCCAGGTTCCGTTCCGGCCGGCGAACGCCGGCGCGAGAACGCGCGACCGTCGCCCGGCCGGGTGGTGCCGCGCCGGACGCGACCACGGGCGTGCACCGGGGACTCGACGGCATCCGCCGGCGCGCGGAGTTGTTCGGCGGCAGCGTGGACCACGACGTCGCCGACGGTCACTGGCGGGTTCTCGTCCGGCTCCCGGGCGGGCGGTCGTGACGGGCACGGTCCGGGTCCTCATCGCCGACGACCACGCGATGTTCCGATCCGGACTGCGGGCCGTCCTCGATGCGGCCCCGGACCTCGAATGCGTCGGCGAGGCGGGCGACGGTCGCACCGCCGTCGCCGACACCGCACGGCTGCGGCCCGATGTGGCGATCCTCGACATCCGGATGCCGAAACTCGACGGTCTGGCAGCCACGGAGGCCATCGTGGCCGCCGGCGGTACCCGGGTGCTGGTCCTGACCACCTACGACAGCGAGGCGAGCCTCGCGCGCGCCCTGCAGGCCGGTGCCAGCGGCTTCCTGCTCAAGACGCTGCCACCGGAGGAGCTGATCGCGGCGATCCGCGTGGCGGTGCGCGGTGACGCGATCATCGACCCGTCGATGACCCGCCGGCTGGCCACTCGGCTGGCCGACACGCTGGCCCCGGCGCCACCGCCGGATCACGCCCTGACCGCCCGGGAACAGCAGGTTCTCCTCCTGCTCGCCGACGCCCGCAGCAACAGCGAAATCGCCGCCGCCCTGGGGGTCGGCGAGGAGACCGTGAAGACCCACGTCTCCCGGATTCTGGCGAAACTGCAAGTGCGCGACCGCATTCAGGCCGTCGTGTACGCCTACCGGCACGGCCTGGTGCGATCGCCCGGCCGCTAGCCGTCCGCCGGGCACCCCGACGACGTGGGCGAATCGTGGCAAATTTCCCGCATCTCGGGTATCCGAACCCCCGCCACCACCGCCGAACCGGGATTATCCTCGCGGTGTGTCGACCCATCACCGGGCTGCCGGTGATGTTCAATCGGTGCCGTTGAGGTTCCAGCGAACGAGTGAAAGGTTAGAGACATGGCACTTCCCACCATGACCGCCGAGCAACGCTCCGAAGCGCTGGCCAAGGCGGCCGCGGTCCGTAAGGCGCGGTCGGAACTGATCGAGCAGATTCGCAAGGGCTCGGTCTCGTTGGCCCAGGTGCTCGAGCGTGCCGACAAAGAGGACCTGGTCAAGAAGACGAAGGTCGCCGCGGTCATCAAGGCTCTGCCCGGCATCGGGCCGGTCAAGGCGGCAAAGCTGATGGACGAAGCCGATATTCCGGTCGACCGCCGTATCGGCGGCCTGGGGTCCCGTCAGCGTGCCGCACTGCTCGAGGCGTTGACGAACTAGCCCTCCCGAAGGCGGCGCTCAGCAGTCACCCGCGAGTCCGGGACCTGCACGGACACCCGTGATTTGGACCTCGCGGAGAGATCCGTTAACCTTGCTGAGCACCACCGGTCCGGGTGGCGGAATGGCAGACGCGCTAGCTTGAGGTGCTAGTGCCCTATTAACGGGCGTGGGGGTTCAAGTCCCCCTCCGGACACTGTGTGTAACTCGGAGTTACAGATAACCCCCGGCTTCGGCCGGGGGTTATCTGTTTCCCGAAATTCTATCGCGTCGGCTCCGCGCCGTCGGAGTGTTCGCCCACATGGGCTCCCCCGAATATGGCACGAACCTGCTGTGAGTTCAGTTTCCGCTGGTCGCAGCTGCTGATTTGGGCGGGCTCAGCCGGCTCCCGATGTGGCCCGGTCGTGGTCTCGGAGTAGCCTGCGGTCCCGCGCCTATGCGGGCCGACCATCACGCGCGGCCGGAAAGCGGCGTGACGCCACCGATACAACTGCGCCGAGTGCGCGACGTTCGTCCGCGACTCTCGAGGCTAGCGGTTTGTCACCGGCTAGTGCAGTTCTCCGATGGGGTAATCGGGCACTGTAACCCCCGCGCTGTTGAAACAGAACCAATACCAGTCGCCACCGAGGTGACGGGATGCGCCTGCCGCGGGCCGGTGGCCGGAATGATCGGCAAAGCCACTCCCCATCGAGCAATAGTTCGCCATAGGGCCAGTCCTGAAGTAGATGCCGTCGTCGCGGCGTTCCACACCGCGTATGCGATAAAGGCCGAGGCGGCCACCTTCGAACGTCCGTGGATCGACCCCAGCAGTCACCTGCTGTGCCGCATCGTCGAAGGCGTGCGCCGAGAGGTACCAGCGTGCAGCCATTGGCAGGTGTGCGCTCCATGAAATGGCCGTGAGCGCGATTATCAGTACGGGAGCAGCCAGGGGGCCGAGCTCAGGTACCCGAAGCCGCCGGGATCGGATTGCCAGGATCGGGTAGGTGATGACCACGGTCCACACCACAACCGCCACGAATGCCCCGCCGAGGATCTCCGACGGGGACAACGACATGATCTCGGTGCCGGCCGGCTCGCTCGCCGGGACGAGTATCCCAAGGCAGGCCACGACAGTGCAGACGAGCAGAAGAAGCCTGCGAAGCAGTGACCGGTGTCGTCGGTTCCATGGTGTGCTTTTCTTGGTCGGGGCCGTACTCACGGCAGGAGCCTAGGCTCCTGGCCGCGATCGTGGGTGTCGGTGTGTCGCCGCCGATGAAAGGTTGCCGCTGCGCCGTCACTCCTGTCGAGTTTGTCTGTAATACAACCAAATTCGCCGTGGCCATCGCGCACAGCCTCGCGGGTGATCGGTGACAGGCCGGTTCGGAGGAACAACTGCCCCGCACAGTCGTTGTCGCGCGCGGGGAGATGCTGCAACTGGTTGTTGTCAGCTCCGGATTCGAGTTCGGTCACCGACCGACCACACCGACACCGGCTCTCGCGCCAGCCATTACATCCACGGCGTCCCTGACATCAGCGGTTACGCCACAGAACGTGGAACTGTCCGCGACGGCCTCTATCGCGGCGATTCGGCGCCGTCGGAGTCCGAGTGTTCGCCCACATCGGGCAGATCCGCGACTGCCGCTGTCACGGTCGGGTACAGCCCGACCGGCGTCGAGCCCGCTTCGGCGGTGCCCAACGCGTCACCGAACTGGCCGATCGAGCGGGCGATCCGGAAATCGATGTGGCGCCGGCCCAGATCGTCGCGCAGATCCGCCAGCATCGCCGCGGCGGTGACGTCGATACTCGGCGAGGTCTCGGCATCGAGCACCACCAGCCGGGTGGCGTCGGTGCACAGCTGCTCGATACGACCGCGCACATAGTCGGCGTTGGCGAAGAACAGGCCCGATTCGACGCGCACGACCACCAGGTCCGGCCGCTGGGTCAACTCGGGATGCCGGTCCGCGTCCAGCCACAGCGTGCCCGACCGCACCACCGGCGCCACATGCGGGCGCGACGAGCGGTACACCAGCAGCAGCATGGAGATGCCGATGCCGATCAGCAGGCCGGGCAGCGTATCGAACAGCAGGACGCCGATCATCGCCGCGACGGCGGCGGTGAAGTCGGCACGGGCGGCCTTGCCGTAGATTCCGCCCAGCCGCTGCGTCCACACCCGATACAGCCGCCGCAGCGCCGCGAAGTCGACCAGCTCGATCACCGCCGCGATCACCACACCCGCCAGCGTCGCCTCGGGCAGGTTCTCGAACAGGCCGGTGAGGAACAGCAGGGTCAGCACCGTCAGCGCCGCCACCACCAATCCGCTGCCCTGTGATTTGGCCCCTGCCGAGCCGTTGACGGCGGTTTTGGACAGGCTTCCGTTCACGACCATGCCCGACGCCAGCCCGGCGCCCAGATTCGCCGCTCCCAGGCCGAGCAGTTCGCGGTTGGCGTCGATCTGGTAACCCGCTTCGGCCGCATAGGTTTTCGCCGCACCGAGGCCCTCGGCGAAGCCGATCAGCAGGACGCCGACCGCGGGGCCCAGCAGATCGATGTAGTCGCTGACATCGAGGCCGTCCGGAAGTCCCAGCGCCGGCAGACCGGAATCGATATGGCCGACGATGGCGACTCCGCGCTCGTCCAGATCGAACACCGCGACCCTTCAGGACCGGTTCGGAGATGAACGCCGCGACGAAGCCGAGCCGGATCGCTCCCGCGATCAGGCCCACGATTCCGGTGGCGATGGCCAGCCCCGCCGAAAGCGCGATGTAGCGGCCGCCATCGGCACCCGCCATCGGTGTCACGATCGCCGCCGACAGTGCCGCGGTCGCCGACATGGGTCCCACGACCAGATGGCGGGAACTGCCCGCCAGCGCGTAGAGCACGAGCGACGGTACGGCCGCGTAGAGGCCCACGACCGGCGGCACACCCGCGATCGTGGCGTAGGCCAGTGCCTCGGGCACCAGCACCGCCCACACGGTAAGTCCGGCGACGACATCGGCGCGCAACCACTGCGGGCGATATCCCGCCAAGGACTCGAGTATCACCCAGCGTGCCGCCACCTGTCCTCCACACGTCCGCGGGACCGGTCTTCTCGATCACCGACCGTCGTTGCCGCTCGGCAGCGACGCTAACGGCGGTGGCGGCGGGCGCGCGTCACACGTTGCGGGTGAATTCGTGGTCGGCGCTTACACCTTCTTGCCGACCGCGCCGTAGAGCGAGACCTTCTTGTCGTGGTCGGCGGGATGTTCGATGCCCTCCTGCCGCCACCGGTGAATGACCTCCACACCCGGCTCGACGAGTTCGAGGCCGTCGAAGAAGCGGGCGACCTCGTCACGGCTGCGCGGGCGCACCGGAATGCCCTGATCCGAATACACCTGCAGCAGGCGGCCCATCCCGTCGGGATCGTTGGCACCGTTGTCGAAATCCGTGGTGACATGGCTCATCGCGAGATACGAACCGGGGGCCAGCGCATCCATCAGCGTGTTCACCATGGCGTAGACGTCACCGGGCACGAAGTGGACCACCGCCATCAGCGAAATCGCCACCGGCTGCGACAGATCCAGCGTGTCGCGCAGCTCGCGAGAAGCGAGGATCGCCTCGGGATCCGCGGCGTCGGCCTGCACATAGGTGGTACGGCCTTCGGGGGCGCTCACCAGCAACGCCCGTGCGTGCGCGAGCACGATCGGATCGTTGTCGACGTACACCACCCGCGACTCGCATGCGTGTTCCTGCGCGACCTGGTGCAGATTGGGTTCGGTCGGAATCCCGGTGCCGATGTCGAGGAACTGGCGCACGCCCTGCTCGGCGAGATAGCGCGTCGCGGTGCGCATGAATTCACGGTTGGTGCGCGCGGTCAGGCGGACCGCGGGAAAGTTCGCGAGAGCGGTCTCGGCGGCGCGGCGGTCGGCCTCGTAGTGGTCCTTGCCGCCGAGAAAGTAGTCGTACATGCGGGCTGGGTGTGCCACATCGGTGCGCAGGTCGACCGGATGATCGGACACGGGAAGGCTCCTCGCGGGTCGGGAATGTATCGCCGATATAAAGCGCATACGATCCAATTCGGCAGGGGGACGGCGTAATTCGCGATCAGGCCGGGGCGGAGTTGTCTGGCGGGTGCCGGGGCGACCGGGGATCGGGATCGGCGTCGTGCGCGGGGCCGATACGCGGATCGGCGAAGATCTCGGCCGCATCCGAGACCGCCGCCGCCCGCGTCGCGGCCGCATCGCTCACCCGCAGGGCATACAGGTGTTGGTCCGGGTCCACCGCGACGAGGCCGTAATCGAGGTCGACCTCGGCCTCGGTGAGGTGCAATTCACGCAGCGCCGCCGCCAGGGTGGCGTCGCTGGAGAGCCGGACGGTGAGCAGCGGCATGGTTCCACGCTACGCGCGGATCTCGGTGTTCTTCAGCTCCGCCAGCAGCGCGGCGGCGTTCACCACACCGAATCCGTAGTCGTAGTCGAACCCGCCGGGCTGCGCGGTTGCGGTGCGCCGCAACAGGTCTCGCAGCTGGGCCGGTGCCAGCTTGCTCGCCGGATAGACCGTGCGGATCGCCGCGACCAGTCCGGCGGCGACCGGGCAGGCCGCCGACGTTCCCGTATCGGGCTCTTTCGCGCCGAATACCGTCGACCCGAGGAAGTGGGTGTAGCTGCAGATGTCGGGTTTGCGGTCGGACAACCGGCCCGGCCCCTGCGAGGAGTAGCCGACGCGCTGTCCCTTGCTGTCGACTCCGCCGATGCTCAGCACGCTCGGATGCGAATTGGCGCCGCCGATCGGCCGATCCTGGTACGCGCACCGCGAATCGGGACAGTCGCGACCGCAATTGCCCGCGGCGAACAGGATGTCGGCGCCGGCCGCTTCCAGCGAACCGACGATCACGTTGAACGGATGCGACGGGTTGTCGGAGTAGTTGCCGGGCTGCCCCACCGGGAAGTCCCAGTCCGGTGAGAAGGCGCCCCAGCTGTTGCTGATCACCAGCGTGCGGGTGGCCTCCGGCTGGTCGGTGAGCACGGTGCGCAGATGGGCGTAGGCGGCCAGCGCGTCCGACAGCAGCCCGTCCATCGTGGAGCCGCCGCGAGTCTTGCTCTGCAGCACCGGAATATCGAGCAGCGTGGCGTTCGGCGCACCGATCAGGGTGTCGAACGCGCACATCGATCCGTGGTCGACCGGGAACTGTCCGGCCGTGCCGCTCACCCCCGGCGGATTCCAGCTGCGCGCGGCGTCGACGGTCACCGGGCCGCCGCGGGCCTGCTCGACGCGGGCGGCATTGACGCCGGTGTCGACGATCGCGACCGCGACCGATTTTCCGTCCATCCCACCGGCGGCCAGATCGCCGGTGTGCAACAGGGTTTGCACGTCGTGCCAGGTGCCGACCGCTGGATCGCCGCCGCAGGTGAGGTTCGTCTCGATCCGCGGGTCGGCGAAAACGCCTGCCACGCCGCGGGTTCCGGTCAGTCGCGCCACCGTGGCGTCGAGGTCGTCGTCGGGGATCTGCCCGCGCACCACCACCGAACCCGCGCCCGCTCGGTCGGCGGCGATAGTATCCGGGACGGACAGTGGGGCGAAGTCGTGGTCGAGGTCGAACCCGGGCAAATCGCCGGCGACATCCGCCGGGGCCACCGAGACGGCCGGATCGGCAACTGCGGCAATCAGATCGGCGGAGGGACGGAGTTGGATGAGTGCGCGCATATCTGCCATCCTGCCGCCAATTGCCGCGAATTTCCCCCTATTGCGCGAACGGAGTGCTCACCCGGTCAGCGCGCGGCCGACACCACGTCCACGACGGCTCGGACTGCGCGCCGGCAGTCGTCGCGGCTGTAGCCCAGCAGGCGCACTTCGTCGGGATCCGGTTCGTAGGCCAGGGTGTTGCCGCGGCCCTGGATGATCGAGGCATCCGGCTGCAATCGGTGCGGCTCGTCGCGCTCGGTGATGACCCGCCCGCCGCCCGCGGCGTCGACGAGCATCTGGAAGAACTCCCGATACGACAGGTTCTGGTCGCCGACGAGGTAGGCCGCACCGGGCTCACCCCGCACCAGTGCGCCCCGAATCGCCTGTGCGAGTGAGGCAGCGGACATGTAGTTGGTGCCGCCGGCGGGTGCGAAGTCGGGGATGTCGGGTTCGTTCCCCGCCGCCCAGGAGATCATCCGCCGATAGCGGCGAGCCGACGTTCCCGGCACCGCACCGATGATCGACGGTGGATTGAGGGTGCACGCGGCGAACGAATCGTCGGCGAGCGCGCGGGCGCCCTCGTCGGCGGCTTTGCGCGCCGCGATATACGGGTTGCGCTCAGCGAGGTCGGGGCGTAGCTGGTGGTAGTAGCTGCCGACCTGCACGAAGCGCGGCACGCCGGCCTGCTTGGCCAGGGCCGCGAAACGGGGTACGCCGACGCTCTGGGTGGTCTCCCAGAATCGCCGGGTGTCGTCCTCGGGAGTCATGTGCCGCACGTCCTGCCCTGCGGCGAACACGATGCCGTCGAAGCGTTCCAGTTGTGCCGGGGTGAAGGTGGGCACCGTGTAATCGCCCAGCAGCAGCGGAAAATCGGCAACCGGTGAATCGGCCGATATCGGGCCGCGGCCCGCGACGGTGACCTCGTCACCGTGCTCGCGCAGGTGCAGCGCGGCGTGCACGCCGATCATGCCGGTGCCACCGACGATCAGAATCTTCATCTGCGGACATCTCTCGCTGAGTGGGAACAGGGGCGTGGCCGGTCGGTTCCGGTCGCTCGTCAGCGCGGCCGGGGAACCCGTTTGTCGATGAACAGACCCTCCGCCGACACGCAGAGGGTGCCGTCGGCGCTGTGGATCGCGCCGGCCGAGTTGATCTTGCGGCCGTCCTCGGACACCATCCGGCCGCTGACCGTGAGCGGCTCGAACAAGGTGGTCGGACGGTGATACCGCACATTCAGTTGCGCCGTCGCGCCGCTGCGGCCCGACCAGGCGTTCGCCACCCCGAGCGTGTGGTCGAGCAGCAGCGCGGCCACTCCCCCGTGCACATGTCCCGGCGGTCCCTGATATGGAAGCGTCAGGGTCACGACACCGTCCACCGACCCGTCCGCACGGCCGGTGAGTGCGAGGGGCGCTGCGATCGCGTTCTCCGGACCGGTGACCGGATCGTGCCGGGTCACGCCTTCACCACGCCACATGTCGATCAGCCGTTCCGCGACCACCGGGGCATGCTGCTCGAGGTGGTCGGCGATGTTGTCGAGTTCCTCGGCCACCCGGTCCAGATTCGCGTTGGTCCGGTCGGTGCGCAGCAGGGCGTCGATCACCCGCCGCGCCGCGGCTGTCGCGCGGTCGACCGGGACGTCCTGCAGTTGCGAGGTCAGGACGATATCGGCAGGTGAATTGCTCACTGTGGGAACGCTTTCCGGTTCCGGATCGGCCGACGTCATCGCATCCATCGTGGTTTCTCCTCTGCCGTTCGCGGTTGTCGCGATACGTCAACCGCACGTTAGCGTTGTCGACCGGTCGGATGTCCGGCGAGGTCCCACCCACCGGAAAGCTCTGTTCCGGCGTAGGGCCGAGCGGCGAGGATGGGACCGTGGAACCCGCGGACCGACTTGCCATCACCACACTCGCGGCGAGATATGCGCGCGCCGCCGACCGACGGGACAGTGCGGCGCTCACAGCGCTGTTCACTCCGGATGCGGTCCTCGTATTACCACCCGTGCTGAACGGGACGGAGCAAGCCGTGGAGGTGATGGGAAGGCAGCGCGTGGTTGCCTCGGTGGTGGACGCGGTGTCACGGTTCGTGCTCACCCGCCACGTCGTGGAACAGCACGTGCTCGAGCCGGTTTCACGCGATCGCGTGCACGGTGAGGTCTACTGCACGGCACACCACATCTCGCGGCGCGCGGACGGCTACCGGGACCGGCGGGTCGCCATCCGCTATCAGGACACCTTCGCCCGCATCGGCGAGAGCTGGTTGTTCTCCCGTCGGGAACTGGTGGTCGACTTCATCGAGGACGTCGCGGTTCGCGTTCCGGACGTTTCCAGCGCAGAGAACGCGGGTCCGGCCTAGCCGCGGCCGGCGTTGCGGGCCGAGCCGCGGTGGGCGGGCACGGTGGTGGGGTCTTCCGGCCAGGCGTGTTTGGGATAGCGGCCGCGCAGTTCCGCGCGCACGCGAGGCCAGCCGGTGCGCCAGAACGAGGCGAGATCCGCGGTGACCGCGACCGGGCGCTGAGCGGGTGAGAGCAGATGCAGCACGATCGGGACGCGGCCGTCGGCGAGGCGCGGTGCGTCGGTCCAGCCGAAGATCTCCTGGACCTTGATCGCGAGCACCGGCGGATCGGCGGAATAGTCGATGCGGGCGCGGCTGCCGGAGGGAACCTGCACGCGTTCCGGTGCCAGTTCGTCGATGCGCGCCGCGTCCGGCCAGGGCAGCAAGCGGCGCAGGGCCTGTGCGGTATCGATGCGTTCGAGATCGGCGCGGCGGCGTGCGGCGGCGAGTTCGGGTCCGATCCAGGTGTCGGCGGCGGCGAGCAGCGCTTCGTCGTCGACCGCCGGCCACGGGTCGCCCAGGGTTCGGTGCAGGAAGTCGAGGCGCTGACGCAGGGCGGTCGCCTCGGCGGGCCAGGTCAGCAGGCCGAGCCCCGACGAGGTCAGCCCGCGGCGCACGGCGGCGCCGACCAAATCCGGATCCGGATCGCGAATGGGCTTCTCCGACAAGGTGATCGCACCCAGTCGTTCGACCCGCCGCGCCACCACATCGCCGTCGACCCACTCGACCTCGTCGGTGGTCGTCAGCAGTTCCGAGGCTGCGCGGCGGGCCAGGCGCTCGTCCGCGACCGCGGCCAGCCGGATGTAACCCTCGGAACGCCCGGGGTCGCGGGTGGCGACACCGACCGCCAGCCATTCCGGATCACCGGTTCCCGAGCCGGGCGCAAGCGTGACCGCGGTTCCGCCGGCCATGAGATAGCTCGCCGAGCCGGGGGCGCGTCGGCGCGCCAACCGTTCCGGATATGCCAGCGCCACAATATAAGCGGGATCGTCGGCCCCCTCCGGCCCGTCGACCGTTCGGGCCAGCCGCTCGGCCTCGCGTCGCCAGCGCACCGGCTGCTCCCGCCGGAGCCGGTGCAGGCCGGCGGTGAGATCGGCACCCGAGATGAGGGTGTCGTCGTCGAGGACGGCGACGACTTCCGCGGCCGGTCGCGGCCCCACCTCGGCCGCTCCGTCGAGTAACGCGCGGGCCAGCCGCGGATGCAGCCCGATGCGGGCCATGCGCCGCCCGCGGTCGGTCACCGCACCGCCGGAGTCCACGGCTCCCAAGGCGTGCAGCACATTCCGGCCGGCGGTCAGCCCACCGGCGGGCGGCGGATCCCACCAGCTGAGACCGTGACCGTCCGCCGTGCCCCAGCAGGCCAGTTCCAGTGCGAGCCGGGTCAGGTCGGCGGTGCGGATCTCCGGCTCGGGATAGGCGGGCAGGGTGGCGTGCTCGTGCTCCGGCCAGCATCGCCACACCCGGCCCGGCGCCTCGCGCCCGGCCCGCCCGGCACGCTGGTCGGCGACGGCCGCCGAGACGCGAACCGTGGCGAGTCCGGACAGCCCCCGCGCCCGATCGATGCGTGGCACGCGCGCAAGGCCCGAATCCACCACGGCACGCACGCCCGGCACCGTCAGGCTCGACTCCGCCACCGCCGTGGCGAGCACCACGCGCCGCCGAGGTCCGGGACGCAAGGCCGTGTCCTGGCTCGCCGCGGATAATCTGCCGTGCAGCGGAACGATATCCACGCCGTCGTGGCCGTCCAGAAGTGCGGCGACTCTTCGGATTTCGGCCGCACCGGGAAGGAAGACCAGCACGTCGCCGTCGATTTCGGCCAGTGCGGTGCGGGTGGCGCGTGCGACCTGTGCGTCGATTCGCTCCCGGGGCAAGGGCGGGACGTAGGTTGTGGCCACGGGAAAGGTCTGCGCCTCGACCCGCACCACCGGCGCCGCGTCGTCCTCGCCCAGCAGCGTCGAAAGGCGTTCGGCGGCAACGGTGGCCGAGGTGGCGAGGACCCGCAGGTCCGGCCGCAATCCGGCCCGGGCGTCCAGCAGCAGCGCCAGCAGCAGATCCGCGTCCAGATGGCGCTCGTGACATTCATCGAGGACGATCACGTCGACCCCCGCCAGCTCCGGATCGTCCTGCAGGCGGCGCACCAGCAAGCCGGAGGTCACGACCTCGATGCGGGTACGCCGCCCGACCCGTCGATCCCCGCGGACCGAGTAGCCGACGGTTTCGCCCACCTGCTCGCCGAGCAGCGTAGCCATCCGCGCGGCCGCGGCCCGTGCCGCCAGCCGCCGCGGCTCGGCTACGAGCACCCGGCCGGAGTTGTTCGCCGCCAGCGCCAACGGCACCAACGTGGTCTTTCCGGTGCCCGGCGGCGCGACCAGTACGGCGGTCTCGCGGTCGGCCAACGTCGCGACGAGATGATCGAGAACTGCCCGGACGGGCAGATCGGGAAGTTCGAGTGCGATCACCGCAGCCCCAGCATGCGCATCGCGGTGTCGCGTGCGGCCGCGCGGTCGGTCTTGCCGCCCGGGCCGAGGTCGAGCCGGTCCACCACAACGACATATTCGGGCGTGTATTCCCTGGTCACCCCGCGCGATGCGAGCCGGTTCGACAGCCCGGGCGCGTCCAGGGTCGCGCCGTCGGCGAGCACGACCACGGCGCAGACGCGTTCGCCGTAGACGTCGTCGGGAACACCGACGACAGCGACATCGGTGACCGACTCGTGCTCGCGCACCAGCTCCTCGATTTCGGTGATCGAGACGTTCTTTCCGCCCCGGATGACGAAATCCGATGTCCGCCCGACCACCCGCACCCGGCCGGTCTCGTCGATCTCGACGATATCGCCGAGCAATGTCCACCCGTCGGATGTGTAGAGCTCGGCGTCGGCGGCCGGGTCGTCCCAGTACCCGGCCGACACCAGTGGCCCGCGCACCGCCGGCCGGCCGCGGCGGACCGCACCGACCACGTCGGCGCCGGCATCGTCGAGCACGCGCACGTTCATCGCGGCGAGAGTCCGGCCGCAGGTGCGCAGTCTGGTGTCGATGTCGTCGTCGAGGGTGGTCCGGCTCACCGCGCCGCTCTCGTTGGAGCCGTAGAACTGCAGGACCTTCGCGCCGGTCCGTTCCTCGAACGCGCGGGCATCGCGATAGGGAACGGGCTCACCGCCGGTGTACAGCACCCGCAGGCTGGACAGGTCATGGCGTTCCAGCGCCCCGGAACGCAACAGCATCTTGAATTGCGTACTGACGCAGCATAATACGGTGACCCGCTCGCGCTCGATGAGCATCGCGGTCTCCTCGGCGTCGAAGCGCGCGCCGACGACGACCGGTATGCCCAGCAGGGCGGGCAGGAAATGCGCCGACCACAGGCCGAATCCGTACGGCGCCGGGACCACCGAGCAGACGATGTCCCGCGATCCGATCCGAGCGCCCAGCATCGCCTCGCGCGCGAACGCCGTCCATCGTCGCTCGGTGTGCGCGACGATCTTCGGTGTCCCGGTCGTCCCCGACGTCGAGTTGAGGATGGTCACCTGCGATGGTGTGAAAGGCACTGTGGCGGAATATGTTTCGGTCGTCGGCGTCGTGCCGGAACGGTGGCGCGCGACGGCTCCGGACTGCTCGTCGACGACGAGAACGTCGCCGGGCATCACACCCTCGGCCTCGAGTTCGCGGACCAGCGCCTGCCAGGATCTGCCCCGGATTTCGGGCACGGTGACCAGCGTCGACGCCTCGGTCCGGCGCATCACGTGCGCGATCTCGCGCACGCCGGATCGCATCCCGACGGCCGCGGCGATGCGTCCCGCGCGGTAGCACCCGCACAGCGCCGCGTGAACGGCCGCGGTATCCGGGAGCAGCAGCGCGACCCGCGAACGGGGACCGCCGGAAGTAGAACGCAACGCCGCACAGATCGCGTCCGCCGACCGGTCGTATTCGCTCCAACCGGTCGGCCCACCGGTAGTGACGAATGCGGCCCGGTGCGGAATCCGCTGCGCCCAGATGCGAACGATGTCGCTGATCGCGTGGTCCGTATACGACTCCGGCGTGGTCGCGAAACTGCCCGGAACGATCGACTCCGCAGCGCGGTTCGTCATGATCACCTCACTCACCTACCGCCACCGATGTCGCATCCTCAACCGTAGCCACCGCGCCCCGGTGCGCTGCGCAGCGGTCAGAAGATCGCGACCGGGGCGACCGGACTGCCGGTGGCACCGACGAACGGTTCCGGCATCGCCGACAGCAGGAAGTCGTAGCGGCCGTCCTCGGCACACACCCGGGAGAGGTCCTCGAGATTCCAGTTCTGGCCCTGCAGCATGCCCATCTCGACCAGGTGCAGGGCATGCACCGCCAGCCAAGGGCCGTCGGCTTCGGGCGGGCAGATCTCGAAGGTGAGGGTGTCGGTGGCGACGGCGGCGACGTCGCGGGCATGGAACCATTCCGGGCAGCGCACCGACAACCCCGGTGACGGCGTCCCGTAGCCCTCGCGGTCGCCCGCCAGATAGAGCCGCATCTGCCCGGTGCGCACCAGCACCACATCCCCGGCCCGCACCCGCACCTGCGCCATCGCCGCGGCGGCGTCGAGATCCTCCGGTGAAACGGCGTGATCGCCGGCCAGCCGGTCGACCCCGCGGGCGCGGGCGACGTCGAGCAGCACCCCGCGCGACACCAGATGCGGCACCTTCTCGATACCGCTGAATCGGGCACCGCGGTGAGCGGTGATCGAGTCGGCGGGACGGCCGTTGTAGAGACGCCCGGCATAGGAGACATGTCCGAGGCCGTCCCAGTGCGTGCCCGCCTGCAACCCCATGGTGATCGAATCGTCGCTGGTCGCAATCGTGCTGGGCCCGAACATCTCCCAGTTCAGGGCCACCATGGTGTGCAGCGGATTCACTCGTCCCGGCACGAGTCCGGTCTGCACGCCACGCTGATGCAGCGGCAGTGCCAGCCCCACTCGCCGTCCCGTGCGCACGGTCGCCGCGGCGGCCCGGACCACTTCGTCGGTGACGAAGTTCAGGGTGCCGATGTCGTCGTCGGCGCCCCAGCGTCCCCAGTTGTTCACGCGCGCCGCAATCTCACGAAAGACAGACATGTCCGGCATGTGCGCACGGTACCGGCGGTCCCGTAGGTTGCCAATCCTTCACTCCCACTGAGCGAAACGACCGTTCGGGGCGTCCGACGGTCAGCCGACGGGCGGCCGGACGGGGGCGGTGCGCCACGGGCGTGCCTGCTCGAGTTGTGCCGCGACCTGCAGCAGCAGATCTTCGCGGCCGAAGGCGGCGACCAGTTGAATGCCGACCGGCATTCCGGCACTGTCGGTGCCCAGCGGGAGCGAGATCGCCGGCTGCCCGGTCACATTGAACGGGCTCGTCATGCCGCTGAACGACAGCGCGTGCTCCCACAGCGACGCCGGATCCGTGGTGTCGAGCAGGCCGAGCGGCGCGACGACCGTCCCCAGCGTCGGCGTGAGCAGCAGGTCGTGGTCCGCGAAATAGCCGCCCAGCGTGATGGCCGCCGTCTCGAGGTCGCGCAGTGCGCGGACGTAATCGCCCGCGCTGTCCTGATTCGCGGCGTCGTACATCATCCGGGTCATCGGTTCGAGGTCTTCGTCGCGCACGTCGCGGCCGAGCGCTGCCAGCCGCGCCTTCACATCCACCGCGACCGGCACTGCCATCAGATACTGCAACCCGCTCATGATTTCCTCGAAGGGAAAGTCGGGCGCCTCATCCACGACGTCGTGGCCGAGATCGGTGAGGACGCCGGCGATATCTCGCGTCGCCGCAACACAATCGGGATGTATGGCGGCGCCCGAAGGCAGCGTCGTCGCGATCCCGATGCGCAGGTGCCCCGGATCGATGCGCATGGCGTCGACGTAGCGCATCGACGGCGCGGCGATGACGTACGGATCGCCGGGGACGGCGCCGGCGCCGATATCGAGCAACATCGCCGTATCGCGCACACTGCGGGTGACGGCGTGGTTGACGCTCATCGGCGCGGCCAGCAGATTCCGTGCCGGATACGCGGGCACCCGGCCGCGGCTGGGTTTGAGACCCACCAGCCCACACGACGATGCCGGGATACGGATGGAACCGCCGCCGTCACTGGCCTGACCCGCGGGCACGATTCCGGCGGCCACCGCCGCCGCCGAGCCGCCCGAGGAGCCCCCGGCGGAGTGATCGAGGCGGTGCGGATTGCGCGTCGGCCCGAACAGCAGCGGTTCCGTGCTTGCGTTCAGCCCGAATTCCGGTGAATTCGTCTTGCCGATGATCACCATGCCGGCGCGCCGATACCGTTGCACCAGTTCGGAATCCGCGGCGGCGACAGCGTCGGCGAACAGCCGGGAACCGTTGGTCGTGGGCAGCCCCGCGACGTCCATGTGCAGTTCCTTGATCACGAACGGGATCCCGCGCAGTGGACCGTCGGGTAGCCCCGCGGCCACCTCACGACGCGCCTCGTCACCGCGCTCGCTCACCACCGCGTTGATCGCGGGATTGCGCTCCGCGAGCCGGCTCAGGCTGAATTCGAGCACCTCCTCGGCCGACACGTCGCCGGCCTCGATCGCCGCGGCCAGTCCTGTCATGTCGGTGGTGTCGAACAGATCCCGCATCGAAGTCCCTATCAGTCGTGCCGTCCCGAGAATCGCGAGTCTCGTCCTACCAACCGTCGGGTCCTGGACGGACCGGTATTCCGCCTACCGGGATCTGCCGCTTCCCGCGCGTCGAGGATTTGACGGCGGCGCGGCGCGGTGAGCTACGGTGTGAGGCGATGACTACCGGGACGGCTTCACGCCACACACGGATGGGTTACCCGGTGCTCTGCTGAGCGCCCTGCGAGCCGATACGGGCTCGCATATCGACTCCTGCGGTATCGCGCGGGCTCCGCCTTCGTCGTGTCGATCACAAACCTCGACGACGACAGAAGGATTCGACAATGACCGTGACCGAAACACACGGCATCTCGGTAGACGTGCGGACGCCCGACGGTGTCGCCGACGCCTACCTCACCTCCCCTGCCGACGGCGCCGCCCATCCGGGAGTGCTGGTGGTCCAGGACGGTTTCGGGCTACGCCCCAGCCTGCGGGCGCTGGCCGACCGGATCGCCGCCCACGGCTATACCGTCCTGCTTCCCAACGCCTACTACCGTCACGGGCGTGCACCGGTGATCGAGCTGCCGGACTACATCGACCCGGTGCGGCGACCCGAGATCTTCCAGCAGGTCTTCCCGATGATCCGCGACCTCACAGCGGAGTTCTGGCGCTCCGATGCCGCCGCCTACCTCGACTGGCTCGCGGCCTCGCCGAAGGTCGCCGCGGGTAAGGCCGGCGTCACCGGCTATTGCATGGGCGCCCGCCTGGCGGTGTTGACCGCCGGCATGTTCCCCGACCGGATCGCGGCGGTGGCCGGATTCCACGGCGGACCGCTCGTCACCGACGCCGCCGACAGTCCGCATCGCAGCGCCGGAAACATCACGGGCGAACTGTATTTCGCCCACGCCGGCGAGGACGACCACATGACCCCCGAACACATCAGTGCCTTCGACAAGGCACTCGCCGACGCCGGCGTCCGCCACCGCACCGAGGTCTACGAAGGAGCCCACCACGGGTTCACCCAGGCCGACACCTCCGCCTACGACGCCGAAGCCGCCGAACGCCACTATCGCGAACTCCTGGCCCTGTTCGACCGCAAACTGCGCCGGTAGGTCGAGAGCACGGACCCGTGACTGGGTGCGACGCCGGATCGCTGGGAGCCGAGCGTCCGGGCTCGGCGGCAACGCCGAGCCCGGATATCGCCCTACCGACGCCGCAGTCCCCTCACCCGGCGACTACTTGGGCGCGACCAGTTCCAGCGCGATGTTGTCCGGATCCCGAAACTCGAGTATGTAACTGACACCGATGTCCTTGATGTCCTCATGCGCTATCCCGCAAGCGTCCAGATGCGCTGCGGCGGCTTCCAATTCGGCGAGCGACGCGACAGTGAAAGCGAGATGGTCGAGACCGACACGATTCTCGTCGAAACGGTCGGAACCGACCGGCCGCAGCCCGATCAAACCGTGTTCCATCCGGTAGATCACCCCGCCGAAGAGAAAACCGAGACGCTCACGCGTCTCCTCATCCGCATCGTCCGGAACCTCCAGCGCCACAGGCCAGCCGAATACCTGCTCATAGAAGGCCCGCGACCGGCCGATATCGCACACCGTGAGACGGACGTGAGCAACAGATCCCGTAGCAATCGCCATAACGATCATGCTCGCACGCCGCCTCCCTACCCGCAGGTTCCCGGCCGTTAACTACCGGCCGCGCGCCTCGAACGTGGTCAGACCGGGGCTTCGGTGGGCCGACCGTGCAGCAGGGCCTGCAGTTGTTCGGTGTGGCCTGGTAGCTCCACGTCGGTCAGGCCGGTGATCAGATCCCGCAGAGGTAGTGGCTGATCGACCAGCACGGTGTCGTTGGAGAGCAGACGAGTGGGAACCACGGTGTCGAGTTCGGTTTCGCTGAGGGCCGGGCCGGAGAGGCCGCAGAGGACCTCGGCTTGCCGGCGCAGGCGGTCCCGCAGGCCGGTGCTGCCGCCGGCAAGCTCTACGACACGGTCGATGGTCCAGATGTCGAGGGCAATGCGGTTGTCGTAGGTGGTGTGCTCGCCCGCGGCGACGGCCGACGCGGCAGCGATGGTGGCGGCGGTGATCAGGCAGACGTGTCCGAGGATCCGGTCGGCATTCCATTCGCCTGGTGCGGGGACGATCGTCGGGGTCGAATCGGCTACGGCGCCGGCGGCTTCCAGAAGCGTGCGGTAGGCGTCGCTCAACGCGGTGGTGTCCAACATGGAGAAATTATGCAGGCATTCGCCTGCGTAATTCAACCTGCGCTTGTCTCATAGGTGCATGCCGACCGGTGGCGACTCTGTTCGCCGAGCGTGATCGCGGCGAGCATGCGGCGGTCACGCCTGGGCCAGGAAGCGAATAGCACTCGACCTACGGCTCGAGGGAGATTCGGCGGACTGCCGGACCGGCTGGGCGGAAACCGGCATCCACGATGTGCTGCTCGGACTGCGGAGCTACCCCGCGGGTTCGGACTCGCGCAGAGTCACGGTGCGGTCGACGGTTTTCAACGTCAATGTCGCGCCGTCGAGACTCCATGTCGGGCTCGCTTGCAGGAGTGAGATCGCCCATTCGTCGGCTCCGGCGCGGTCGCCTCCGCACGCCATGCGAGTTGCGGCGAGGGGGCCGGTGTGGAGGGTGTTGCCGGTCAGGTCGGCGGAGCCCATGAGGGTGTTGCAGCCGGCGGTGGCGCTGAGGTGACCCGCGGTGAAGGTCAGGCGGAGCGGGCCGTCGCCGGGGATTCGCGGGCCTTGGACGCCGGTGGAGACGTAGGTGTGGCCGACGGGAGTGGCTTGTGCGGAATCCGTTGGGGCGGAAACGTTTCCGGAGGAGCAGGCGGCGCCTGCCGCCAGCACGGCCAGGATCGGAGCGATTCGCAGGATATTCGCCGACATGCTCCGATGGTAGCCGCCGGGTGGGGCGGATCAGCTGTTCGCGTTACCGGCCTGCCACGTGGTCCACGGGACCTCCCAGTCGCCGTAGGTGTCCCATACGGGCAGCGGCTGCCCGCCCGAGTTGGTGATCTCCACGACGTCGCCGACGCCGAAGTGGTCGAAGAACCACTGGGCGTTGTCGGGTGAGAGGTTCACACAGCCGTGCGACACGTTGCTGGCCCCCTGCTGCCCCACCGACCAGGGCGCCGAATGGACGAATTCGCCGTCGTTGGAGATCCTTTCGTCCAGGTCCACCTTCTCGCGGTAGTACCCGGGCTGGCCGGCGCAGACCCCGTAACTGCAGGAGTCCATGATGATCGACGGCGATTTCTCCGAAATGACATGCGGCCCTTCGTGCGACGGGAACCCGGGCGAGCCGAGACTCATCGGCATCTGGTTCACCTGCGCGCCGTTGTGCAGGATCGTCAGCTGTTCGGTGTTGCCGTCGGCCTGCGCGATCCAGGAGTCGTGCACCGTGTAGTCGGCGCTGTTGTTCTCGGCGCCGAACACCCCGTCGCCGAGGTCGAGACCGAAGACGTCGGCTTCGATATGGATCTTGGTGCCCGGCTGCCAGTACTGCGCGGCGCGGTAGTGCACATCCTTGTCGTCGACCCAGTACCAGGCGCCCGGCTGCGGCGGCGTGACGGTGACCTTCAGATGCTTCTGCACCTCGGCCTTGTTCGCCACCGGCGCGGTGAACTGGAACACCATCGGCTGCCCGACCCCGATCCCGGTCTGGGCGACCAGATCGGGCGCGGGCACCACATTCGCATACGCCTTGTGACCGGCGTCGATCGTGGCCACGGTGAATGTCTTGTTCGTGGCGACCTGGGCGAGGTTCACCGCTTGGGCGTCGACGCGGTAGGTGGTCCCGTAGCTCAACGGATCCTTCGAGGTCCAACTGCGATGGTCGGCACCGAAATCGCCGGCGACCGCTTTACCGTCCCCATCGGTGACGGTGACCTTGGTCAGCATGCCGTCGGCGGAGTTCACCACGAGGGGCGTCGCCGGATTGAGCGGTCCGTGGTCGGCCGCGGGCACATCGATCGTCGCGGGCGCGGTGATATCGGGCCCCTTGGACACCGGCGCCGACGACGTGCCGCCATGCGAGCCGCCACATCCGCCGACGAGCACGACGATCGCCGTCAGCACCGCCGACACCACCAGTAGAGATCGACGCCTGCGCACGTCCTCACCGCCTCTGTCTCGCACCCTCGCATGCACAGCGCCCACCCGGGACACAGCACCCTCCAGTCCACACCATCAATCCGGTGTCGCACCGCAGCAGCAGAGTACGTGTCGTCGCCGCCCGGCGCGCGTCCGGCATGGTCGGACCAGGCGTTTTGCCGCATTCGTGGCATTCGGCGACGGATGATGCGGGCTCACCCGCTACGGGTGATTGCGCGCGGACGGTGCGGCCGCATAGTGGAGCGATCTTCGCGATTCGTCGAGGAAGGTGACCGATGCCCAGGCGAGAGCGCTTCCGGTGGCGGACCGCCGCGGGCGCGGTCGGCGACTACATCCGGCACGCGCCCGGCACCTACATCTGGCTGGCCATCCTGCTGGTGTCCACACTCGTGGTCCGGCACCTGTCTCCCGATCAGGCCGAGATCCTGCTGGGCAACCGCTCGACCAATCTGCATCATCTGCGCGAGGATCCGGTGCACGTGCTGATCTCCAGCGCGTTCTGGCTCGCGGGCGGTGGCTGGTTCGGCTACGCGGTCAGCTACACCCTCTTCCACGCCCAGGCCGAACGTTGGCTGGGAACGCTGCGCTGGCTGGCGGTGGTGGTGATCGCGCACGTCGGCGCGACCTATATCAGCGAGGGCGTGCTGTATTGGGCTATTCATCACGGTTACGCACCCGAATCCGCGGTGAACACCCTCGATTACGGCGTGAGCTACGCCTTGGCGGGTGTGATCGCCGTGCTGGTGTATCGGATCGCGAAACCGTGGCGGTACGTGTACCTGCTCGGAGTGGTGGTCTTCTACGCGATTCCGGTCTTCGCGAACCGAACCTTCACCGACATAGGACATTTCAGTGCGATGGTCCTCGGCCTTGCCTGCTACCCGCTGACCCTCGGGCGTCCGGGTGTGTGGGATCCGGAGGTGGCGGTGCGTGGGCTCGCCGGGTCCGTGCGACACCGGTAATCACACCGCCGGGCCGTCGTCGCGACAAGGATTGGATTCAGCGCGATCCAGAGTGCTGACCCCGCATCGGAATTCCCCTAGCGTGACGTTTCGCCCATCCAGAGCGATCGAGAGACCCGGCTCCACGACATCGCAGCAACCCGCCGACCGGGTGTGGGTGCTACCGCCGGGACCGGCCGACCACTTCCAGCCGTCCACCCGGCACCTACCGCATCGATCCACCCGGAGTCACCGAATGAAACGAATTCTCTCGCCGGCGATCGCACTCACCGCGACGCTGGCGATCGCCGCCTGCGCGAACATCACCGATGCTGGCGGCGACGCCGGTCCGCCGCAGTCGGGCGGAACCCTGCGCTACGGCCTGTCGCAGGCGCCGACCTGCTCGGATCCGGCCCAGGCCGGCACCAACCAAACCCTCTACGTGGCACGCCAGATCGTGGATTCGCTCACCGACCAGGATCCCGCGAGCGGGGAAATCAAGCCGTGGCTGGCGACCTTCTGGCAGGTGAGCCCGGACGCGAAGACCTTCACCTTCCATCTGCGGCCCGACGTCACGTTCAGCGACGGCACACCGCTGACCGCCGCGTCGGTGCAGAAGAACTTCGACGCCGTCGTGCACACCCTCACCGCGGCGAAAGCGCCGCTGGGCGCGAGCTATCTGTCCGGCTACGCGGGCACCACGGCGATCGATCCACTCACCGCCGAGGTGCGATTCGACACGCCCAACGCGCAGTTCCTGCAGGCCTCCTCGACACCGCAGCTGGGCATCCTCGCCGACGCGACCACCGCGAAACCGGCCGAGCAGCGCTGCCTCGGTGACAACATCGGCAGCGGTCCGTTCGTCTATGCCGGCTATCGCCAGGACGCCTCCGCCACACTGGTCAAGCGCCCCGGATACCGGTGGGGTTCGGCGGTGTTCGCCCACTCCGGCGAGGCGTATCTGGATCGCATCGAATTCACGGTCGTCCCCGAGGCAGGTGTGCGGACCGGCAGCCTGTCGTCGAATCAGCTCGACGCCGTCAGTGACGCACTGCCACAGGATGTCCCGCAACTCGAGGCCGCCGGCGCCAAGGTGCAGTTCGACTCGAATCCGGGCGTTCCCTTCGGACTGCAGCCGAATGTGAGCCGTGCGCCGCTGTCGGATTCCGCCGTGCGCCAGGCCCTGTTGCACGCCATCGACCGCAAACAGCTGGTGGATACGGTGCTGGGACCGCAGTTTCTGCCCGCCACCGGCCCGCTGGCCTCGAAAACGCCTGGGTACGTCGATCTTTCGAAGTCGATAACCTTCGACCCCGAGCAGGCGCGCCGCATTCTGGACCAGGCCGGGTGGGTGCCCGGCGGCGACGGAATCCGCGTCAAGGACGGGCGGCGACTGTCGTTCGGTGTGCTGTTCGGTGCGCAGTTCGCCGCGAATCAGGCGACCTTGGAACTGGTGCAGCAGCAACTACGCAAGGTCGGGGTGGACATCCGGCTGGAGTTGACGCCCGTCGCCGAGTACACCGCGCGGCAGAACTCCGGTGACTTCGACGCCACCTACTTCAACACCACCCGCGCCGACGGCGACATCCTGCGCACCACCTTCGGCCGCGGACAGCGAAACCTCAACCAGCGCGGACCGATTCCGGCGCTGGACCAGGCGCTCGCCGACCAGCTCTCGACCACCGACCCGGCGGCGCGGGCGGGGATCATCGGGCAGGCACAGCGATCGGTGATCGAGAACGGACTGTGGTTGCCGACCATAGAATTGTCGCAGGCGATCGGTGTGTCGGGCGCGGTGCACGATCTGAAGTTCGAGGCCTCGGCCCGTCTGCAGTTCTACGACACCTGGTTGAGCAAGCGATGAATCCGATGACCCGGTATGTGATCGTGCGGGTGCTGCAGGCGATCGGCGTGCTCTGGGCGGCGTTCACCATCTCCTTCGCCGTACTGTTCCTGCTGCCATCGGATCCGGTGCAGATGGCCGTCGACGCGGATCCGGGCGTGCCTCCCGATCCCGCCGCCATCGCGGAACTGCGGGCCAGATACGGCCTGGATCGCTCGGTGCCGGAACAATATTGGACCGCGCTCACCCATGCCGTCCGGGGCGATCTCGGGCGCTCGCTGAACACCGGGCAAACCGTCACCGGCGCCCTGGCGCAGTCGATTCCCCCGACTCTCGCGCTGGCCGGTCTCGCGCTGCTGCTGGCGATCGTCTTCGGCGCCGCGCTGGCCGTGGCCGCGTCCTACACCCGGCGGCCGTGGTTGCGGAATCTGCTCACCGCGCTCCCGCCGATCGGCGCGGCGATGCCCACCTTCTGGGTGGGACTGCTTCTGCTGCAACTGTTCTCGTTCCGGCTTCGTCTCGTGCCCGCATTCGGCGGGACGGGTTTCAGCGGCACGATCCTGCCCGCGATCACCCTGGCCGTGCCGGTCGGCGCCGTCATAGCGCAGGTGCTCCACAGCGGTCTGGCCACCACCTGGCGGCAGCCGTTCGTCGAGGTGGCCTTCGCCAAGGGCGCCTCGCGGCTGTGGGTGCAGTGGCGGCACGTGCTGCGCGCCGCGGCCGGGCCGGCGCTCACCGTCGCCGGACTGTGGGTCGGTACGGTACTGGCAGGTTCCGTGGTGGTCGAAACCGTGTTCTCCCGTGGCGGACTGGGCCGGCTCACCCAGAACGCGGTGCTGCATCAAGACATTCCGGTGGTGCAGGGCATCGTGTTGATCGCCGCCCTGGCATTCGTGGTGGTGAACCTGGCGGTGGATCTGATCTATCCGGTGCTCGATCCCCGCGTCGCCGTCGCTCGCGAGAAGGTGCGCGCTCATGTCTGACACACTGCTCATCGCCGACCCCCCGTCCGTCCGGACGGCGGAACTGCGGCGCGCGTTGGCGCCGAAACGGCTGCGTGCCACCGCAGGACTCGCGGTGTCGATCCTCGTGCTGATCGTGGTTCTCGGCTGGGCGGTCGCGCCCTCGCTTCTCGCCGGCGACGATCCACGCGCGGGCGTGCCGGAGCAGAAATTCCGTGGCCCGAGCCTGCAGCACTGGTTCGGTACCGACAATCTCGGCCGCGATCTGTACACCAGAGTGGCGCACGGGGCGGCGCTGACGCTGTCGGCGACCGTCTGTGCCGTGCTGCTGGGGCTGGTGGTCGGGTCGGCGATCGGTCTCGTCTCCGGCACCCTCGGCGGCACCGTCGATGCCTTCGTCATGCGCGGAGTCGATGTGCTGCTCGCGATTCCCGAACTGTTGTCGGCGCTGGTACTCATCACGGTGCTCGGGCTGGGCACCCGGAACGTGGCCATCGCGGTGGGAGTGGCGCTGATCGCCCGGTTCGCGCGGGTGATGCGTGCGGAAGTGCTGCGAGTGCGCCGCGCGCCCTACGTGGAGGCGGCGTTCGCGTCCGGAGTGCGCTGGCACACCGTGCTGCTGCGTCACATCCTGCGGACGGCCTACGCGCCGGTCGCCGCCCTGGCCGCGGTCGAATTCGGTGTTGCGGTGCTGGCGATCTCGTCGCTCAGTTTCCTCGGCTACGGCGCCGCGCCACCCACCCCGGAATGGGGTTCGCTGATCTCGGAAGGCCGCAACTACCTCGTGCTCGCCTGGTGGATGACCACCCTGCCCGGCCTGGTGATCGTCGCGGTGGTGCTCGCCGCCCAGCGCATCGGCCGCTCGATCGGGAGCACGGACGACCGATGAGACATACTCGCGCGGCTTCTGATCGGTCCGACCGGGTGCGGGTGTCCCGCGAAAATACAGGAGGACCGATGAGCGACGATACATTGTTGCGGGTCGACGACCTGCGCGTCCGCTACGGCGGCGCATCGGTGGAGGCGGTGTCCGGTGCGACGCTGGAGATCGCTCGCGGAGAGACCGTCGCGCTGGTCGGCGAATCCGGTTCGGGCAAATCCACACTCGCCCATGCGGTCATCGGCCTGTTGCCCGATTCCGCGGAAGTCTCCGGCGGCGGAATCGTTTTCGACGGTCACCGGCTCGACACCGCGTCCGACCGCACCCTGCGCGGCCTGCGGGGTGCGCGCATCGGACTCGTCCCGCAGGATCCCGGGACGTCGCTGAATCCGGTGCAGCGCATCGGCGATCAGGTGGCCGAGGTGTTGCGCATCCATCGGCGGGCCGATCGCCGCACGGCACGGCTGGAGGCGGTGCGGTTGCTCACCGAGGCGGGCCTGGACCGGCCGGAGGTGCGGGCCAGGCAATATCCGCAGGATCTGTCCGGAGGGCAGCGCCAGCGGGTACTGATCGCGATCGCGCTGGCCTGCGAACCGGAGCTGGTGATCGCCGACGAACCGACCAGCGCCCTGGACGTCACCGTGCAGCGCCGCATCCTCGATCACCTCGCCGACCGCACCACGCAGCTCGGCACGGCCGTACTGCTCATCACCCACGACCTGGCGGTGGCCGCCGACCGCACCGATCGGATCGTGGTCATGCGGCACGGCCGGATCGTCGAAACCGGAACCACCGCAGCCGTTCTCGCCGATCCGCAGCACGAATACACTGCCGAACTGCTCGCCGCCGCGCCGAGCGCGGAGTCACCGGTGCGCCGAGCGCGCCCGCGTGCCGAACGATCCTTGCTGGTGGCGACCGGTTTGCGCAAGAGTTACCGGATCGCGCGGGGCGTGCGCACGGATGCGGTCGACGACGTCTCACTGGATCTCGATCGCGGCGAGACACTCGCCCTGGTCGGCGAATCCGGCTCCGGCAAGACCACCACTGCTCGCATCCTCGCACGGCTGTCCGCGCCCGATGCGGGCAGCATCCGCTTCGACGGGCGCGATGTCGCCGGTCTGCGCGGCGCCGCGCTGCGGGAATTTCGCCGGCGCGTCCAGGTGGTGTATCAAAATCCCTACACATCGCTGAATCCCACCCTGAGTGTGGCGAAGATCGTGGGAGAACCGTTGCAAGCCTTCGGGATCGGCGATCGCCGCGCCCGGGTCGCAGAACTGCTCGAGCAGGTGGCCTTGCCCGGAGAAGTCGCCGACCGGCGCCCGGAGCGGCTGTCGGGCGGGCAGCGGCAGCGCGTCGCGATCGCGCGGGCGCTGGCACTGCGGCCAGATGTGCTGGTGCTGGACGAACCGGTGTCGGCGCTCGATGTCGGAGTGCAGGCACAGATTCTGGCGTTGCTGGAGCGATTGCAGTCCGAGCTGGACCTGAGCTATCTGTTCATCTCCCACGATCTGGCCGTGGTGCGTCGCATCAGCGACCGCGTCGCGGTGATGCGGCAGGGCACGATCGTCGAAACAGCCGACACCGCAACGCTGTTCGACGATCCGAGGCACGAATACACGCGCGAGTTGCTGGCCGCGGTACCGGGCGGGTTCGTCCGGCCCGCGATCGAACGGTCCGCCTGAGACGGGAACTATTCGTCGTGGCCGGCCGGCTCGTCGGGGTCGTTCGCATCGGTCTGCCGGTCCCGCCACACCCAGAACACCGCTGAGGCGACCAGCGCCCACCCGGCGAGCACCAGATACGGGAAGAGGTGCTGGTGGCCGGAGAAGTACACCGCGGTGTGCTGGGCGTTCACCGACGCGCCCGGCGGTAGCCAGCGGCCGATCGCCCCGAGTACCGACGGCAGCAGCGGCCATGACACCGCGCCCCCGGAGGACGGGTTGCCCAGCAGCACCATCACACCCCAGGTCGGGATCATCGCCCAGCGCCCGAACAGCGCGCTGAACATCGAGAAGATCATGCCCGAGGTGAACATCGTGAACGCCAGGATTCCCCACGACTGCACGAACGGCAGCGTCAGCGCGCCCAGCCACCAGTCCACCAGGGCGGCGATCGCGAACCCGCCCAGCAGGGAGTAGGCGACGGTGAACCCGATCCGCTGCACCGCGGTCAACGCCCCGGCGTGCACGCTGAGCTGGATGGCGCCGACGAAGCCGATGATCACCGCCGCCAGCGTGATGTAGAAGATCGCCAATCCGCGCGGATCGCCCGGCTGGAGTGGGTTGATATCGGTCACCACGATCGGTATCCCGGTCCGGCGGCTCGCCTCGGCGGCCGCGGTGGTGACCACCTGGGCTACCGACGAACCGGACGCACCCGACACATCGACGGGGATCCGCGCGGCGGTGCGCACGTCCAGGATGGCGAACACCCGCTGCGATTCGACGGCCTCACGCGCCGCCTCCGGGGTGTCGTAGTGCAGCGGATGCAGCGAGCCGTTCAGTTCTCGGTCCATGGTGTCGAGGAAGCGCTGGTCGGGCTCCGGTACCGCGGTCCCCGCGTCGACGACGGCGACCGGGATCCGGTGCGGTGTCGGATTGGCGAGGATATAGGTGTAGGAGCCGGCGAACAGTCCGGCCGCGATCGCCAGGATGAACACCAGCACCGTTGCCGGCAGATACGGCGAGTGCCGGAAGCGATGCCAGCGGCCGCGCCATCCGCTCGGGGCCACCGGCACCACGGCCGCGGTATTCCGCTCGTGGTCGGACATGCCGCCACCTTAGGAGCCCCCGGCACCCGAATCCGGGAAGCCGGTGGGAACGGCGGCCCCCGCAGGAAGGCCGCTTCGAGTCCGCGCCGATGCCGCCGCCGCAAGAATAGAATTCAGCGCGATCGAGAGTGCTGACGCCGCAGGTGATTTCTCCTAGTTTGAGCTTCTGCCCATCCGGCGATCGCGGGACATCTCCGCTTCCCTCCTACCGCGATGCGGCCGTGTTGTCTGGTGTCGATCGAAAGGACGCCTTCGCATGTCGTCGTTGCCGCCCCTGCTCGGGGTGGAATTGTCCGGCACGGGTACCCACCCGGCGTCGTGGCGGCGGGCCGACTCCCGCGCCGAAGAGCTGTTCACACCCGGCTACTGGCTCGACGCGATCACCACCGCCGACCGGGCCGGATTCGACTTCGTCTTCCTCCCGGACTCCTTCGGTGTGGGCGCCGGCGGTTACGGGCCGTTCGACGCGCTCGCGCTCGCGGCCCGTGCCGCCGCCGCGACCCGGACCATCGGCCTGATCCCGCAGGCCACGGTCACCCACACCGAACCGTTCCACGTGTCCAAGGCGATCGCCTCCCTCGACTACGCCACCTACGGCCGGGCGGGGTGGGAGGTCGCCGTCTCGGCCGAGGCCGAGCAGACGACGCTGTTCGGCCGCAAGCAGCCGCAGGACGACACCTCGCTGTGGCGGGAGGCCGACGAGGCGATCGAGGTGGTGACCCGGCTGTGGGACAGCTGGGAGGACGACGCCGAGATCCGCGATCTCGCGACCGGCCGGTTCATCGACCGCGACCGGTTGCACTACATCGATTTCGAGGGCGAGAACTTTTCCGTCAAGGGCCCCTCGATCACACCCCGGCCGCCGCAGGGCCGGCCGCCGATCGCGGTGCGCGCCGCGTCGGCGGCGAGCACCCGCCTCGCGGTCAACCGTGCCGATCTGATCCGGATCAGCGCCGCCGGCCTCGACGAGGCCGCCGCCCTGCGCACTCGGCTGCGCTCCGCGGCCGCCGAGGCCGGCCGGACGCCCGACGAGGTGCGGATCCTGCTCGACGTCGAGGTGCATCTCGCCGCGACGGAGGGCCGGGCCCACGCGGAGCTCGACCAGCTCGACGCCTGGGGGCCTGCGGCCCCGGCCGCGACCGTGCGCCACCTCGGCACCGCCGACGGACTGCGCGCGCTGCTCGACCGGACTCGGCGCGAATGCGCCGCCGACGGTCTGGTGTTGCGGCCACTGGCGATACCCGCGTTCAGCGCCGCACTCGTCCGTCCGGCACGCAGCCTGCGCGGCCGCCTCGGCCTGACGCGCCCCGCCAACCGCTACGCACTCGCCCGAGGATGAGGATGCCGAAACAACAGGTACGCAAGCAGATTCACCTGGCCGCCCACTTCCCCGGGGTGAACAACACCACGGTGTGGAGCGTGCCGGAATCGGGCAGCCAGATCGAGTTCGACTCCTTCGTGCACCTGGCGCGCACCGCTGAGCGCGGCCTGTTCGACTTCTTCTTCCTCGCCGAGGGGCTGCGCCTGCGCGAACACCGCGGCCGCATCTTCGACCTCGACGTGGTCGGTCGTCCCGACACCTTCACCGTGCTCAACGCGCTCGCCAGGGTCACGACCCGCCTCGGCCTGGCCGGCACGATCAACACCACGTTCAACGAACCCTACGAACTCGCGCGGCAATTCGGCAGCCTGGACCACCTCTCGGGCGGACGGGCCGCCTGGAACGCGGTCACCTCCTCCGACGCGTTCACCGGCGAGAATTTCCGCCGCGGCGGCTATCTGGACCACTCGCAGCGCTACGTGCGCGCGGCGGAGGTGGTTGACGCGACCCGCGCGATCTGGGACAGTCGCGCCGGCGGGGCGCCGGTCGTCGACCGCGAACGCGGGGTATTCGGCGGCCCGGCGTCTCGATTCGCCTATCGCGGAACGCAATTCGATATCGAAGGCGTCTACGGGTTGCCGGCGAGCCCGCAGGGATATCCGGTGCAGATTCAGGCCGGTGATTCCGAGGAAGGCCGGGACTTCGCCGCCGCGAAGGCCGATGCGATCTTCAGCCGCCACGGCGAACTCGAGGACGGGCGCCGGTTCTACACCGACATCAAAACCCGGCTCGCGAAGTACGGCCGCCGCCGCGACGATCTGAAGATCCTTCCCGCCGCCACTTTCGTGCTCGGTGACAGCGACGCCGACGCGCAGGAGCGGGCCCGGGAGATCCGCCTGCAGCAGGTGGGGCCGCAGACCGCGATCGCCTTCCTCGAACAGGTCTGGGGCCGTGACCTTTCCGGCTACGACCCCGACGGGCCGCTGCCCGAGATCGATCCGGTCGACAACGCGAACATCACCCGCGGACGCGTCCGGCACGCCAAGGATCCGCGCGCGATCGCCGAGGACTGGCGTGCCAAGGCCGCCGCGGAGAAGCTGAGCATCCGCGAATTGATCATCGAGGTGACCGCGCGCCAGCAGTTCGTCGGCACGCCCGCTCGGGTCGCCGCGGAGATCGATCGGTACGTGCAGTCCGACGCCGCCGACGGATTCGTGCTTGTCCCGCATCTCACGCCCGCCGGCCTCGACGAATTCGTCGACAAGGTCGTTCCCGAACTTCAGGAGCTGGGCAGTTTCCGAACCGAGTACACCGGTGTGACCCTGCGCGAACATCTGGGTCTGCGCCATCCGCATCGCGGCAGCGAAGGAGTGCGAGCGTCATGACCGTGCCGTTGTCGATTCTGGATCTCTCCCCCGTCAGCGCCGGATCCACACCGCGGCAGGCGCTGCGCAACACCATCGATCTGGCCCGTCACGCCGAGGCGTGGGGGTATCGCCGATTCTGGGTCGCCGAACATCATTTCGTCGCGGTGGCCTCCTCGGCGCCGACCACCCTCATCGCGTTGATCGCGGCCGCCACCGACAGCATCCGCGTCGGCTCGGCCGCCGTGCAGGCCGGTCAATACACCTCCGCGGCGGTGGTCGAGGCGTTCGGCACCATCGACGCGCTGTATCCGGGACGGCTGGATCTGGGCCTCGGGCGCTCGGCGCATCGGATCGCGGAGGTGCGCTCGGCGGGGGTGAAACCCGTACCCGCGCCCGACCGCCCGACCCGGGTGCGCGATGGTGTGGTGATCCCGCCGCCGTTCAGCCCCGGGCGGCTGCTGGATACGACCCGGCTGGCGGCGAGTTTCGAGGCGCTGCAACTGCCCGGGACGAAGCCACTGGACTACGGCCGTCAGGTCCGCGAGATCCGCGACCTGCTCTCCGGGAACTACCGCAGCTCCGAAGGTGTTGCCCTGCATGCCGTTCCGGGCGAGGGCGCCGAGGTTCAGCTGTGGCTGTTCGGAAGTTCCGGCGGTGAGAGCGCCCAGCTCGCGGGCCGGCTCGGACTGCCGTTCGCGGCGAACTACCACGTCTCCCCCGGCACGATCGTGGAGACGGTGGAGGCGTATCGCGCCGCCTTCCGGCCCTCGGCGGTTCTCGACCGGCCGTATCTGGTGGTGTCGGCGGACGTGGTGGTCGCCGACGACGACGCGACCGCCACCCATCTGGCCTCGACCTACGGCCATTGGGTCTACAGCATCCGCAGCGGCGCCGGCGCAGCCGAATACCTCGATCCCGATACCGCTCCCCCGCTGACCGAACAGCAGCAGCGCCTGGTGCACGATCGCGTCACCACTCAGTTCGTCGGCGCGCCGAATGTGGTGGCCGAACGACTCTCGGCGCTGCAGCAGCTGACCGGCGCCGACGAACTCGTGGTCACCAGCGTCACCTACCGGCACGAGGACAGGCTGCGCTCGCACGAACTGCTCGCCTCCGAATGGGGTCTACCGCAGCTCCGCGCGGCCTAGGGCGGCGCCGCCGCTGGTGAACCGACTCCCGGACCGATGAGTTTCGGCCGCGGGACGAGTCTCCTCAACAGACGCAACCGCAGAGGAGTCGCCATGTCGCGTCATGGTCAACGCTCGTCCGAGCATCTGGTCGCCGTCGGTGACATCGACCTGTGTGTGTCCACCTTCGGAGACCGGCGACGGCCCGCGGCGGTGCTGCCGTCCACGTCGGGGCTCTTCTGGGAGGACGAGTTCTGCGACCGGCTGGCCGCCGCCGGCCGCTATGTCCTGCGCTACGACATCCGTGACACCGGCCGGTCGACCGCCTACCCGACCGGCTCTCCCGGCTACACCCTGCGTGATTTGGCTTCCGACCTGGTGGGGCTGATGGATCTTTTCGAACTTCGGCGAGCCCATCTGGTGGGGTTCTCGGTGGCCGGATGGATCTGTCAGCTCGCCGCGCTCGATCACCACGACCGGGTGTCGGCCCTGACGTTGATCAACACCAGGCCGACGTCTCCCGGCCCCGCGGACCCCGATCTGCCCGACCACTCCGACCGGATCATGGGCTTCTTCGCCGCGACACCGCCTCCGGACTGGTCCGACCGGGCCGCGGTGATCGACTACCGCGTCGAACAAGCCCGGATGCTCTCGGGCGCATACGGTTTCGACGAACAGCAAGCGCGACGGCAGGCGCGGCGCACGGTCGATCGCACCACCGATATGGGCTCCAGCGTGCTCAACCTGGCCTTCGTCGATGCGGGCGAGCGCTGGCGGGAGCGGCTGGGCGAGCTCACCGTGCCGACCCTCGTCGTGCACGGCACCGACGACCCGTTCTTCCCGTACGGCAACGGCCAGGCCATGGCCCGGGAGATCCCGGGCGCCGATCTGCTTCCCCTGCCCGGCATCGGGCACGAGCTGCCGGCGTCCACATGGGATCAACTGCTCATCGCCATGCTGGCACTCGAGGACACATAGAATGGACTCGTGAGTCCATTGACGGCCAAGGGGGCGGCCACCCGGCAACGCATCATCGAGGGCGCCGCCGCCGAAATCCGTGACCGCGGAGTCACCGTCGCCACCCTCGACGACATCCGGGCCCGCACCCGTACATCGAAAAGCCAGCTCTTCCACTACTTTCCCGACGGCAAAGAGGAATTGCTGCTGGCGGTCGCGCAGCACGAGGCCGATGCGGTGCTCGCCGACCAGCAGCCCTATCTCGGCGCGCTGGACTCCTGGGCGGCGTGGCAGCGCTGGCGCGACGTGGTGGTCGAACGGTACCGGGAGCAGGGCCGGTTCTGTCCCCTGTCGGTGCTGATGTCGGAGCTGGGTCGCACCTCTCCCGGCGCCCAGCAGGTGAGCGCCGCCCTGCTGCGCCGATGGCACGGCGACATCGAGCGCGGCATCCGCGGCATGCAGAGCCAGGGCGAGATCGCGGTGCGACTCGACGCGGGCCGCGCCGCGGCCGCCCTGCTAGCCGGAATCCAGGGTGGTGTCGGCATCCTGCTGGCGACCGGTGACATCGGTTTCCTGGAGGCCGCCCTCGACACCGGAATCGACGCCCTGCGAACCGCCGACGAAACCTGCTGAACTGCAAGGTTTTCGGGCTGCCTCCCGGAGGTTCCGAGACATTCGCCGGCCCGGTTCGCGCTGCGCCGGGCGGGTAGCCTGCCGTAAGCTTGGCGGCGCCCGCGAAGGGTGGCGAAACGAGGGGGCCATGAGTTGTTCGCAGTATCGAGGGCGACGACCCGATCGGCATGCTGTGCCCGATTGCCACGATCGTGCTGAGGTCGGTGTCCGCCATCGCTCGTCGGCTGCACGCCGAGCACGAAACGCACGCACGTATGCGGCCGTCGAATGCCCGCCGAGTCCTCCCGTGGGGTACGGCGCCGCGCCGACCCCGGCCGGGCGGCACGGGCAGACTTCCGTGCCGGCCGTCGACGATCGCCGGGTGAAAGCTCTCGGGCAGGTGGCGTATCCGCCGCTCGACTTCGGGCGAGCTGTCCACTGTTCGGTCGAATCCGTCGGGAGCCGGGGTGCATGAGGGGTTGCGATCCGAATCCGTTGTGGCACTTCGTCTTGTCGTCACCCGGGATCGACCCGATATCGCAAACCGAATGCCCGGATTGCGGGTACTCGCGTTAAACTGCTTGGGAGATAGGCGGTTTCGATGCATGTAACTGAGTTCTTCATGCCGTTCGATTCGGAGGGGGCCAATCCCGCCGAATCGGAGGCCGAGCAGGCCATGTGGGCCTGGCTCGAACGTTGTGATCTGGTTCCCTCGGAGCCGACCCGCCGGCGCATGCGCCGGACCCGGCCGGCTCGCATGTACGCGCTGTGGTGCCCGTATGCCGAGGCGGACGCGCTGGGATTGCTGAGCAGATTCACCGCATGGGCATTCATCGTCGACGATCAGTTCGACATCGAAATTCCCGACCCGGCACGGACATTGGCGACCATCACCGCACTGGAGGAGGTGTTCGAACCCGGCGCCCGACCGACAGGGGTCCTCGCGGTGGCCTTCGCCGAACTGTGGCGCGAACTGTGCGCGGGACGCTCGAGTCGGTGGCGTCACGCGGTGCGCACCGAACTCTCGGCATGGCTGTGGACCTACTACACGGAGAGCATCGGGCGGCTCACCGATCGCTATCCCGATCTGGACGACTACCGCGCCCACCGGCGGGACTCGGTGGCGCTGTACGTCTTTCTCGATATCAGCGAGATCGCCGAGGGCGTCGACCTGTGCGCGGGCGCGCGGGCGCTGCCGGCATTGCGCGCGATCCGGGAGGCATCCGTCGAACATATGGGCCTGTTCAACGACATTCTGTCCATCGATTCCGACGAGGCGTCGGATTATCTGTACAACTCGGTGCTGCTGGCCGAACGTCAGCTCGGTCTCGACCGGGATCGTGCGGTCGATGTGGTCGACCGCATGCTCACCGCATGCGTGCGCCGCATGCTCGCGGGCATCGACGCGCTGCCGGCCGAACTCGACGCGGCGGGACTGTCCGGCCGCGACCGCACCGATATCCTCACCATCGCGACCTGCTACACCCGATACGTCCGAGCCAACTTCGACTACCACTATCAGGCCGCGCGCTACACCAGCGCGCCGCGCGAGGCACTCGAGCACGGCGCTCCCCTGGCCTGACGACGAATCCGCGGGCGCAGGCGTTGCGCAAACGCAACCCGGGCCATCGCCCGGCCCGCGGGTTCCGGTGCGACGATGAATACTTCACGCACCGCCGACCGCGACGCGGAGCGGGCGCGGCGGCTGTGCCCTAGCGAGCGGGGCCGGTAATGCGAGCATCCAAACCCACCACTTACTCTCCGGCGCAACATCTTCCCACAGCGGACCGCAAGGACTGCGCGGTCGCCCGTGAACCCGGGCGCCGTCCACGCGCCACCACCGATGCCGCCCCGGGCGCGCGCACCGCGGCGACCCTGCTCGCCGATGCCCGCACGGCGATCGCGCCGGTCCTGCGGGCCGCCGTCGCCACCCTCGGCCACCCCCTCGACCGGATGGCCGGTTACCACTTCGGCTGGTGCGACGCCGAGGGCAACCTGCGCGCCGGCTCCCACGGCAAGGGGCTGCGCCCGGCACTGACTCTGGCCGCCGCGGCCGCCTGCGGCGCACCGGCCGCCGATGCCGTACACGCGGGCGCCGCGGTCGAACTGCTGCACAACTTCTCCCTCGTCCACGACGACGTGATGGACGCCGATCCACTGCGCCACGGCCGGCCCACGGTCTGGCGGGTGTGGGGCACCACCAATGCCACCTTGCTCGGTGACGCGTTGCAGGCCTTGGCATTCGCGGTGCTCTCCGACGGCGGAGTGCCGGAGGAGGCCGGCGCCGCCGCGGTGATCCGGCTGGCCCGCACCGCCGCGACCCTGTGCCACGGCCAATATCAAGACTGCGATTTCGAAACCCGCCCGGATGTGAGCGTCGAGGACTACCTGGCCATGGCGGCCTCCAAAACCGCTGTGCTGCTCGGCTGTTCCTGCGCCCTGGGCGCGTTGTGCGCGGGTGCGGATTCGCGAACGGTGGCCGCGTTCAACACCTTCGGCCGCAATCTCGGCCTGGCGTTCCAACTGGTCGACGACGCCATCGACATCTGGGGCGATCCGGCGGTGACCGGTAAACCCGCGCTCAGCGATCTGGCCGGCCGGAAGCGGTCGTTTCCGGTGGTGTGCGCGTTGGCCTCCGACACCGACGCGGGCCGCGAATTGGCCCGGCTGTACCGCGAGCCACGTCCGATGACCACGGCCGACGTTGCGCGCGCCGCCGAACTGGTCGCCGCCGCCGGTGGGCGTGAACTCACCCGCGAATACGCCGACCGGGCATTGCGTTCCGCGCTCGCCGGGCTGCCGTCAGGCGTCGCCTGGGGCGATCTCGAAACCCTGGCTCACGTGGTGGTCCGGCGGAACAGGTGAGCCGGTCCGTGATCACTCGCAAGCGATCACGGACCGGCCCTCGATTTCCGCCGGCTCCTCGGTAGTGGTGCCCTAGGGACGGGTGTCATTGCGGCGGCTTCGTATCACCACCAGCGTGCCGAGCAGCAGTCCGAGGAGGACCACGCCGGCGATGACGGCCGCGACGACCGTCGGCGACACCCCGTCGCCGGATTCCGAGGCGGCCGACGACCGCGATTGCCCGCCGTTGTTCGACGAGGACGAAGCCTCCGGTGTCTGCGTGGCATGCTCACCGAATATGCCGGCCGGCGTGGCGGATTCGTACCGCGGTCCGGGCTCGGCAGCCCCGCCGACGGTCACATCCAGGCGAATCGGGACGGGCGCACCGAGTCCTTCGACATTCGAGGCGCTGACCGAGACGGCGATGTAGTACCAACCGGCCAGGCTCTGTTCGGCGCTCTTGGCGTCCCCGGCCGTGCGATTGCTGTAGCGCACCGGCAACGTCGCCAGCGGACCACCGGCCGGCATCGTCGCCGATTCTCCGTTGTAGCTGCCGAAGTCGTGGTCGATCTCGGTGCGAATCGGCGAGTACAGCGTGGTCGTGACCCGCGACAGACCGTCGAGTCCGCGCTTGTCGGAATCGAGGAAATTCACCCGGTATGCGAGGCCCTGGCCCCATCCGAGCGCGACCCGATAGAAGACGAACTCGCCGCGCTGCAAGGTGTCGGAATAGCTACCGGAACCTTCCAATGTCGTTGCGGCATTGAACGATCCACTTCCCGAGACCGCGACGGCACTACCGGCCGGTGGCGTAAAGGCCGTCGGTGTGGCCGAGGCGGGCGGACCGGGGTCGCCGGCCGCGGGCTCGATTCCGAACAGCAACTCCATCGGCATCTGCTGCGGGCTGGTGTCGGCGACGCCGTGCCACTCGGGTGCGAAGTAGTAGCGACCGCCGCCGCGGCACGCGTTCGCGGCGCTGTCGGATCCGGAGTCGGTCTTCGTCGCGCCGTCCCACGCCTTCGTGACGGTCAGTGCCACGCCGTCACTGGTGTTCACCACCTGCTCGAACTCGAATACGTTGCAGTCCTTGCCATCCTCGCCGTAGACGCGCAGGTACAGAACGCTGTTGTCGTTGCCGGCCGGTTTCTGCCGGACGTGCGGGAAGGCCAGCGTCGCACTGAAGTAGGCCATCGCGCCCTGCGGCACGTCCAGGGCGTAGTACTTCGTCTCGTGCTGGGCGATCGTGTCCAGATATCGGCCCGGCCCGGCGACCGGCGCGTCCCGATAGGTCGTGGTGCCGGAAATCGGCGCGCCGACCGGCGTGTACGTGCGCAACGCCGCCTGACTCACCCGGGGCAGGACACGTTCGAGGGATGCGCCGTCGGCGGCGTCGGTGTACGTACCGCCGGTCTGCTGTGCGATGCACGTGAGCTGTTTGCGCGCGGGCCCGTCCACACCGAATCCGATGGCATGCACCACGATCGTGGCGCCCTGACGCTCGAGTTCCCGGGCGACTTCACACGGATCCGGTGGCGCGCAGGTGTCTTCGCCGTCGGAGACGAGGACGACCGACCGCGGGCCCTGCTTCGGAAGCGCGTCGGCGGCCGTGCGCAGCGCGGCGCCGATCGGCGTATATCCACTGGCCTCGACACCGTCGACGGCGGTATTCAGAGCCGCTCTGTCGATGATGTCGGCGCCGTGCAGCGTGCGCACGTCCGCGCATCCGGCGGTCTTTTCCGCATCCGAGGATCCCGTTCCGGTCCCGTACACGGTCAGCCCCACCTTCGACCGGGCCGGGGCCGCGGCGACGAAACTGTGCACGGCGGCCTTGGCCGCATCCAGTTTCGTGCCGCCGGCGGGATCCGGAGCCCGCATGGATCCCGAGGCGTCCAGCACCAGCATGGTGGGGGCGTACTCGGGTTGCTGTTGCGCGTGCGCCGGAACCGCGGTGAGCGCAACCGCCGCTGCTGCCGCCCCGAGCGTCAACAGCTTCCTCAATATCGACATACTCTCCACTCCGATGACTTCCAAGATCAACAGACCCTACGTGCCGCCATCGGCCTCGTCGGCTATAACTGCTGCATGGGAAAGTTCGGCGAGGATGGTCGCAGCACGGACGCGGCGCCGTCGATGGCCCGGACTTCCCTGCTGAGGGAATTGCCGACCACCGAGCGCGGATTGCGTACCCGCTCGACGCTGATCGCCGCCGCGCGCCGCGTCTTCGAGACCAGCGGCTATCTCGACACCCGGCTGGTCGACATCACGACCGAGGCGCACTGCTCCTCCGGCACCTTCTACACCTACTTCTCCAGCAAGGAGGAGATTTTCGCGGCGGTCCTGGAGGTCGCCCAGGAGGACATGATGCACCCGGGGATGCCGCATGTTCCCGAGGCCGACGATCCGGCCGCCGTGGTGGCCGCGAGCAACCGCGCCTACTTCGAGGCCTATCAGCGCAACGCCAAACTGATGGGCCTGCTGGAACAGGTGGCCAATATCGACCCCGAATTCCGGGTGCTGCGCCAGCGCCGCGCCGAGGCATTCATCGATCGCAACGCTCGCAGTATCGAATCGCTGCAACGTCGCGGGCTGGCCGATCCCGAGCTGGATCCACTTCTCGCCTCGCGGGCGCTCTCCGGGATGGTCAGCCGCCTGGCCTTCGGGCATTTCGTGGCCGGTGACGACACCGATCGCCCGGTCGACCTGGACGAGCTCACCTATACCGCGACCCGCTTGTGGGTCAACGCGCTGCGTATTCCGGCCAAGTCCTGACTCGCCATTTCGCCCTCCGGCGCGGCGCAGACCTGCTACAACAGCGGAGTGCGGCGCCCGCGCACACCCGAAATTGAACTTGACGTCAACCTCAACTACGGTGGGGTGACATCACGGACACGGACAGGGGTACGGCAGTGCAGGTTGCGCAGAAGGTGGCCATCGTGACCGGCGGCGGAGGGGGCATCGGCGGCGCTCTCGCCGCCCGCCTCGCCGAAGCGGGCGCGCGAGTCGTCGTCGCCGATCTCGACGAGGCCGCCGCGAAGAGCGTCGCCGACGCCGTGGCCGCCGACCATCCCGGTGCCTGCGTGAGCGCGGGAGCCGACGTCAGCGATCCCGAGGCGATCGCCGGTCTGATCACGCTGGCGGAGAACACGTTCGGCCCGGTGGACCTGTACTTCGCGAACGCCGGCATCGCCGGTGCGGCCGGGCTCGACGTCGCCGAGGCCGACTGGGACCGGTCCTTCGACGTGAACGTGCGCGCGCACATCCGCGCCGCCACCCAGCTCGTACCCCGATGGCTCGAGCGCGGCGAAGGATATTTCGTCAGCACCGCGTCCGCGGCCGGACTTCTCACCCAGATCGGGTCGGCCACCTACTCGGTCACCAAGCACGCCGCTGTCGGCTTCGCCGAATGGTTGTCGGTCACCTACGGCGACCAGGGGATTCGGGTCAGCTGCCTGTGCCCCATGGGGGTCGACACGCCCCTGCTGTATGCCGGGCGCGACTCCGGCGACCGGCTCGGCGCGGCCTCCACCCGGGCGGTGACCGCCGCCGGGGAGGTGCTCGAACCCGCGCAGGTCGCCGACGCCGTACTCGCCGCGATCGACGCCGAGCAGTTCTTGATCCTGCCGCATGCGAGCGTGCTCGAGATGTATCGGCGCAAGGGGGCCGACTACGACCGCTGGCTGGCCGGCATGCGCCGGTACCAGCGCAGCTTGCTCGACGAGAACTGAAGCGTCACAACAGATTTCACAACGATCAGGAGATCACATGTCGATGTTCGACATCTCCGAGCGGGCCGAGAAGTATCGGGCCCAGCTGCTGGAGTTCATGGATTCGCACGTCTACCCCGCCGAGGCCGTCTACGACGAGCAGATGCGCGCCGCCGGCGATCCGCATTTCCAGCCGCCGATCCTGGAAGAGCTCAAGGCCGAGGCGCAGCGGCGGGGCCTGTGGAATCTGTTCCACCCCTACCCGGAATGGGGTCCGGGTCTGACCAACCTCGAGTACGCGCCGCTGGCCGAGATCATGGGCCGCAGCCACCTGGCGCCGGAGGCGTGCAACTGCAATGCCCCGGATACGGGAAATATGGAAGTCTTCACGCTCTTCGGCACCGACGAGCACAAGGAGAAGTACCTGAAGCCGTTGCTGGCGGGCACGATCCGCTCGGCGTTCGCGATGACCGAGCCCGCGGTCGCCAGTTCCGACGCCACCAATGTGGAACTGTCGATGGTGCGTGACGGCGACGAGTACGTGCTCAACGGCCGTAAGTGGTTCGCCTCCAACGCCTTGCATCCGAACTGCACCGTGCTGATCGTGATGGGCAAGACCGATCCCGACGCCGCGCCGCACCGCCAGCAGTCGATGATGGTGGTCCCCATCGACGCACCGGGCGTGACCGTCATGCGCGGCCTGCCGGTCTTCGGCTATCAGGACCGCGAGGGTCATGCCGAGATCGATTTCGAGAATGTGCGCGTACCGCTGAAAGATGTGCTGAAGGGCGAGGGCGAGGGCTTCGCGATCAGCCAGGCCCGGCTCGGCCCCGGCCGCATTCACCACTGCATGCGGGCCATCGGAATGGCCGAGCGCGCCCTGGAGCTGATGTGCCGGCGCGCGAGTACGCGCATCACCTTCGGCAAGCCGATCGCCGCCAACGCCAATATCCAGGACTGGATCGCCGAGGCGCGCATCGATATCGAGATGATCCGGCTGCTGACCCTGAAGGCCGCCTATCTGATGGACACCGTCGGCAACAAGGAGGCGCGCACCGAGATCGCCGCGATCAAGGTGGCCGCGCCGAATATCGCCCTGAAGATCGTCGACCGGGCCATTCAGGTCCACGGTGGCGCCGGTGTCACCGACGACTTCCCGCTCGCCATGGCGTGGGCGCATCTGCGCACGCTGCGGCTGGCCGACGGCCCCGACGAGGTGCACAAGCGCACACTGGCCCGGCAGGAACTGCGCAAGTATCGAGATGTGAAGGCGGACAACTGATATGCCGAACGCGGATCTGACCGGCCGCACCGCGATCGTCACCGGCGCCTCGCGCGGCATCGGCCTCGCGACCGCGCAGGCCCTCGCCGCGGCCGGGGCCAACGTGGTGCTGACCTCACGGGATCAGGAATCGGCAGACGCGGCGGCCGCACAGGTGGAGGGCAACGCGCTCGGCATCGCCGCGCACGCCGTCGACGAGGAGGCCGCGCGCAGCTGCATCGACCGCACCCTCGAGCGGTTCGGCAGCGTCGACATCCTGGTCAACAACGCGGGCACCAATCCGGCGTTCGGCCCGGTGATCGATCAGGACCACGGCCGGTTCGCCAAGATCTTCGACGTCAACCTGTGGGCGCCGATCCTGTGGACGTCGCTGGCGACCAAGGCCTGGATGGGTGAACACGGCGGCGCGATCGTGAACACCGCCTCGATCGGCGGTATGGGTTTCGAGGCGAACCTCGGTCTCTACAACGCCTCCAAGGCGGCGCTCATCCACCTCACCAAGCAGATGGCGCTGGAACTGTCGCCGCGAGTCCGGGTCAACGCCGTCGCGCCCGGCGTGGTGCGGACCAAGCTCGCCGAGGCTCTGTGGCGCGAGCACGAGAATCTGGTGGCCGACGCAACCGCACTGGACCGGATCGGCGAACCCGACGATATCGGGTCGGCGATCGCGTTCCTGGTATCCGACGCCGCGCGCTGGATCACCGGTGAGGTGATGGTCGTCGACGGTGGGCAGCGACTCGGCCACCCGGCGGCATTCCGGGCGGCACCGTGACCGCCACGCCGGAGCAGGCCGGGGGCATCGACACCGCCGCCGTCACCCGGTGGATCGACGGTCTGGGGTTCGGGCTGACCGGCGCCCCGACCTTCACCCGGATCGGTCTCGGCCAGTCCAATCTCACCTATCTGGTGCGCGACGACGCCGGACACCGCTGGGTGCTGCGGCGGCCACCCCTCGGCCGGCTGCTGGCCTCCGCGCACGATGTGGTGCGCGAGTCGCGGATCATGTCCGCGCTGGCCGGAACCGATGTTCCGGTTCCGGAAATCCTTTCCGTCACAACGGATTCCGAGGTCTGCGACGCACCGGTGGTGCTGATGGAATACGTCGACGGACAAGTCGTGGACACCATGGAGGTCGCGGAGTCGCTGACTCCGCAACGGCGCCTGGCCATCGCCCGGTCCCTGACCCACACGCTGGCGCGTATTCACGCGGTCGATCTCGAGGCGGTGGGGCTGGCGGATCTGGCCAGTCACAAACCGTATGCGCAGCGGCAGCTGAATCGATGGTCGCGGCAGTGGGAGCAGTCACGCACCCGCGAGGTGCCCGAACTCGACGATCTCACCCGCCGGCTAGCCGGATCGATTCCGCCGCAACGGGAAACGACATTGGTGCACGGTGACTTCCACCTGCGCAACGTGATCACCTCGCGGGAGACCGGCGCGGTGGTGGCCGCGCTGGACTGGGAATTGTCCACCCTCGGCGATCCCCTCGCGGATATGGGGAGTCTGCTCGCCTACTGGGTCCAGCCCGGCGAGGACCTCGGCGGTGACTTCCCGGCGTCGGCACTGCCGGGTTTCCCGAACCGAGCCGAGATGGCGCGCGCCTACCTCGACGAAACCGGCCGTGACCGCGACGCCCTCACCTTCTGGCATGTGCTGGGCTTGTGGAAGCTCGCGATCATCGCCGAGGGCGTGATGCGGCGCGCAGCCGATACGCCGAGCAACAAGGCCGCCGCGGGGACGCCGACCGTCGAACGCATCGACGCGATCGTCGCCCACGCCCGCGAGATCGCGGCGGCCGCGGGGCTCTAGCCGCGGATCGCTCAGATCGCCACAGGGGTCGCGAGTACCTCGGTGACGGGTCGCCGCGGCGTCTGCGGCAGCGACGCCGCGCCGGCGGGCAACCAGCCCAGTCGCACTATCGTCTGCGGGTAGGCGCACTCCAACAGCACGCTTCGGCGAATGTGGGAGCGCAGGTCGGGCATGGCCAGCGGTTCGGACTGCAGACTGGATGACAGGCCCAGCGTGGTCGCCGACAACAGCAGCGCGCTGAGCGCTTCCCCCGCCCGCAGCCGAGAGAGCGGGTCATCGCCGGCCGTGCACATCACCAGCCATTCGGCGGCCTCGGGTTCGGTGGCCGGATCGGCCAGTTCCGGTGACTCGAACCGGCGCCTGGCGATCTCGTCATCGGCACGCGGGGCCGGCGTATTCGCGGCCGGGACACCGTCCGAGGTCCCGTGCCGACCGCTCCAGACCGCCAGCTCGTGCAGATATGCGGGATCGGCGGCGTGGCGCAGCGAGGCGACCCGGGCGGCTTCGGCCAATTCCGGGCGCAGCTCCCGCGGCACCTGCCGGGCGGCGGCGCCGTAGGACCGGGCGGCGGCGGACACCTCCCGCACGAACGCCTGCGGCACCGGTCGCGCGCTGTAGCGGCGGCGATCCGACTGCCGGTGGCCGATCGCCGCGGCGAGTTCGATATCGCGCGGCGACGGCCGGTACGGGCGCACGGTGATGGCCGCGAGGTGATCGGGATCGGCGTCGTCGGGAAGGTAGGTGACCCGCGCGGACCAGCCGCGCACGGCCAGCGCCACCCGCATGTGATGCAGTGCCGCCCCGCAGCTCAGGAGCAGTGCGCGCTGGGCCGGATCGGTCACGACCAACTGCCGCGACCGGTCGGCGTACAGGTGGGCGGCGTCCTCGCGCAGCGACCACCGCCACGGTTGGGTGTTGTGCACCGAGGGTGCGCGCACGGCCATATCGACAGCGTCGGCGAATACCGCGGTGACCGGATCGGCGAATGTCATGGTGCCGGTCCTTTCCTTTCGAGCGTCGCACGGACATCTGGGCGCGGTGCCCGGATCTCGGGCCCGCGTCGTTCCCATGTATCGATCAACCGCCGGCCCGGGCGCGGAGTTTCGTAATAGTTGACAAAATGTGGACGATTCTCCTTATTAATCGACGCACGAGCCCGGGTGACCGGAACACAGTTCCCGATAGCGCAATGCCCACCACACCTGCTGCATCACGTGCGGATCCTTCAGTGACGCACCCGTGAGCTCCTCGAACCGGGACAGCCGATAGCGGACCGTGTTGTGATGCAGATACAGCCGATGACCGGTCTCGCTGGCATTGCAGCCGGCCGCCAGATAGGCATCGACGGTCTCGAGGATCGCGTCGGCGTCGACGTCGACGAGCGGGTCGATGTAGCGGCGGACCATCGCGGCCCCGACATCGCTGTCGCCGACGACGGCCGGTAGGAGGCCGAGGTCGGTGAGCGTGTGGCGCCCCGGACGCCCGAACAGGCGCGCGGTCTCGGCGACCCGGCCGGCGATATGCAGCGAATGGGGAACCCGCTCGAGCGGACAGGCCGGGCCCACCCCGAGGAACACTCCGGCCGAGGGTGCGGAATCGTCGCGCGGATCGCAGATGCCGACCACATCGCGTTCCAGGATCGCCACCACACCACCCGGCGGCCGGAATCCCGGCCGTTGCCGCAGCTCCCACTCCGTCTGTTCCGGCTCCGCGGTGATCGCGCGGAAGGCCGAATACGTCGCGTCCAGGCGGAGTCCTATGTGTTGGGCACGGCGGCGCAGCTCAGCGGCGGGCAAAACGCCCTCGGTCAGCGCCCGCACCATATCGTCGCGCCGGGTATCGAGGCGGCGGGTGATCTGCGCTTCGGCTTCGCGGTGGGCGGAGGTGAATGCGACGGTGGCCGCGTCCGAGGCACGCAGCAGGGAACCGAGGACCGACAGCAGCGCCGAGCCGCGCCGGGTCGCCCAGTGTTCGGAGGTACTGATGCGTTCGATCACCTCTCCCACCACGATCTGCCATCCGCGCAGCATCGCGTCGAGAGGCACACCGAGTTCGGCCCGCAACGCGCCGTAGGCTCGGAATTCCGCGAGCTCCTGCTCGTCCAGTGGCCGATCGGCCGCGGTGGCGGTGATCAGACGATCGATTACGGAGGCGATCGACGGCGTCAGGCTGGCGGCGGCAATCCCCCGGTACGCCGGAATCTCCCGCTGCAGCCGGGTACAGATGTGGTCGGCCAGCTCGACGGAATCGCCGATCGCGGAGGGGGGCAATCGCAGGGGCGTCGAACCGTCGTCGTCGCTCACATCGATCGACAATACGGCGCGCGGGTGCGGGACCGAAGGTGTTCGCGGTCGGGCCGCCGAGTCGGAAGGAATCCGTTGTCGCAGTACCCCGGCCTTCGCGGCATCGAATCGGTGGCGCCGAGTCGATCCGGTATGGGTGTGGGCGTGGCGCGGATTCCGGAGCGGTCGGGTACGCCGCGGGAGCCGGGAGCATCGCCGGAATGCGCGGTTCGGACCGGCCACGGCGTTCGCCCGGCTGCGCTTCCGGCGGCCGTCTGCTTCCAGGCCGGTCGCGACGATTCACATTCCTCGCGAACAACAGGCAAACCCACTGTGCGCGAAGCGATTTCGGGAACCGCGAATCGGAAACCGAACACCGGCGCGCTATCTGGGTAAGAATGAGAACGGCCGAGATCCGGCCACAGGGGACATGTCGGCCCGGCCGGGCCGACGGAATGTGGGGAAAGATCATGAGAGCCAAGAAATTCGCCGCTACCGCGCTACTGGCCGTCGGTGCCACCACCGCGGCCGCCGGCGTCGCGCAGGCCGCACCGGCCACGGCCTCCGAGATCGCTGTGCGCGGGGTCGAACAGGGCGTCGGCTTCGTCACCGCGCCGACGGCCGACCACACCGGTCTGACGACCACCGTGGACGCCGGATCCTTCACCGTCACCGGTGATGCGGTCACCCTCACCGATGCCGCCGGCCGTGCCGTCGCGTCGGTGCCGCTCGGTCTGCGCACGGCGTCCGGAACGGTCGGCCTCACACCGCGCATCGACAATGCCGGCCGGACCCTCACACTGACGCCGCAGTCGGCCACCGATCGGACCGCACAGGCCATCGACGAGGCCTCCGACACGCTCGCTCGCAAGCAGTACAACGCGGGCGTCGGCGCCCTGGTCGGCGCCGGAATCGGTGCGGTGCTGGGCTTCTTCCTCGGTGGTGTCGGCGCCCTGGTCACCATTCCGATCGGCGCCGGGATCGGAGCCCTGATCGGCTACTCCACGCCGTAGCCTGCACCTCGCGCGGCCGTGCGGTCCCTCGCCCGGCGAACCCGCACGGCCCGCGACGGGCCGCCCGATCACCATATGCGGCGGCCACACTGGGACATGTCATGATCGTGTCGCCGCCGGGCCGGTGAACCCACCGGCATTCACGAATCCTGTTGGGAGCCGCCATGATCGGCGCGCCTGCGCGGCGCGCGCGGCAGTAGCCTCGTCGCATGGTGAAATCGTCGGCTCTCTCGCGGCGCAGGGCATTGGCGCTGGCGGCCGTCGGCGCGGGGGCGTTCGCCGTGGTCCGGTCGTCACCGGCTCACGCCGACGGGCCCGACAACGTCCGCTACGGCGGGTATTCCGCGCAGGACCGCGCCCAGCCCTATGCCCACTTCATGACCGAGCACACCGCCCCACCGCAACCGGCGGTCGCCGCCGCGTACGCGGGGCCACCCACCCCGGCGGAACGCATTCCGCCCTTCGCCGCGCTGACCGCGGAACTGGGCCCGTCCGGCTACGCGCCGATCGAAACCGGATACGGGCACACCGATTCCGGAATTGTCTGGGTGGCGGTACGCACGGAGATGCCGCGCGTGACCGCCGCCATGTGGGATTGGTGGTTCGGGTGGCATCTGGCCGAATCCGCCCGGTACAAGCTGTGGCATCCGGACGCGCACATGTACGCGGAGGTCGCGGCCGACCGGACGGGAGGGGCGATGCCGGACCGGCAGCGGTATGTCGGCAACATCTCCTACGTCGATGAATACATCGGCCCGAAGTTGCAGCAGCTCGCCATCGCCTTCCACGATCCGGTCGCCTACGGGTTCACCGTCCCCGACGACCACACCGTGGTGCTCGGACGGGTCGGCAGCAGCGTCGCGCCCGTCGACCTGGGCTGGCTGGCCCACCAGGTCCGCCCCGTCGCCGGTGGATGCGAGATGCGCAGCCGCTTCTATCTGCGCATCTACGGAGTCCACACCCTGGATCCGGTGCACACCGCGCGTGCGGTGCAGCGCGGTGCCGCCGCCGACGTCGACGACCTCGTACCGGGACTCGGCCTCGCTCGTGATCTGCTGTTGCACTGCGGGCAGGAGATGAACCATCTGGCTCGCTTCCTGCCCGAGCTGTACCACGAATTCGCTTGACGGATTCGGCAGTCACAATGGTGGAGTGCCGGATTCGCAGATCTCCCCCGCCGTCGCCGCGCTGATCCGCTGGCAGGACAGCGGTGGCGTCTGGCGCGTGCTGGGCAGGCGCGGCACGCACGTGACCATCGGATTGTTCGAATGCACCGGCGGAGACGAGGTGGACCGCATCGTCTCCGCGGACCCGGCCCTGCGGGCGTTCATCGGGCAGCGCGGCAGCAGCGAGGACTGAACCCGCCGGTTCGGCGCCATTTTCCGGCCGCAGGGACTACGGTGTGCGCGGCAGCGCATCGATTCCCCCTACAGCTGCGGCGAAAGGCGGCGCGATGGCCGGTACCGGTGAGGCGAATCGCCCCCTGGCCGAGCGATATCCGGGCACCGAGCCGGTCGATTGGCGCGGTCTCACGGTCCATCCGATGTACTCGCAGCGCCTGGGAGCGGAACCGACGGTGGTGCGGTTGTCGCTGCGCGCCGCGGCGCCCCCGTCGGGATTGCTGGGCCTGGGCATCGGGTTGTCGGTGATCGACGGCTCTGTGATGGTGCGCGGAAGCAGGCTGGCGGGAGTCGATGTGTGGAGCGATGCCCTCGCCGAGGGGATCGATCTACGCCTGTCGGGAACCGGCCCGGCGGCCGCCTACACCCTCACCCCGGTGTGGATGACGGCCGCGGGCGCGGTCGAATCATGGACGGGCAACTACGGACTCGTCATCGAACGCGGCTCGGGTGCGACCATGGTGCTGCGCTGCAGTACCGGCGTCGGCGAACCCGATTTCGGCGAATTGGTGGTGGCGGTGACCGCCACCGTCGACGCCGCCGGCGATCAGGACCGGTTCCGGTCCGCGCTCTACCACCTCGGCGTGGAGGCGCACACTCGCGGCGACCTCGACCAGGCCCGGCGGCTGTGGCGGCAGGCGGCCGATCTCGGGCATACCGGAGCGGCCTACGATCTCGGCGTACTCGGTTATCGCACACGCGAATTCGACGAGGCGCAACGCTGGTGGCGTGTCGCGGCCGAGCAGGGCGACCCGCGCGCGATGGCCGGTCTCGCGGAAGTGCTCGAACGCCGGGGTGATTCGGATGCGGCCCGCCGGTGGCGTGCACAGGCTCAGGACGGCTGAATCCCCAGTAGCTGCCCCGCACCCAGCACCAGCGCCGCGAAAGTCAGCAGGCCGAACACGAGGACCCACAGCCGCGCGGGAATGCGGGTGAGCCAGGCCAGCTGATCGGCATCGGATCCGTCGCCGCGCACCGACACCTGCCACAGTTCGATCACCGCGCGCACGCCGCCGAACAGCAGGAACCACGTGACCACATAACCGAAGACACCCTGCCACACCGCGGTTCCGTACCAGGACACCGCGAAGGCGGCCCCGCCCACGCAGATCACGGCGAGGAAGCCGAACAGGTTGCGGATCACCACGATCAGCACCACCAGCGCCGCGATGAGGATCCACAGCATCATCGTCTGGCGTCCGGTGCCGAGCAGGATCGCGAATCCCAGCCCCACCGCCGAAGGGGCCGGATAACCGGCCAGAGTGGTCAGCACCATCCCGAAACCTCGTGGCTTGCCGCGAGATACGGTCACCCCCGAGGTGTCCGAATGCAGCCGGATACCGCTGAGGGTGCGGCCCGTGCAGATCGCCACCACCGCGTGGCCGATCTCGTGGGCGATCGTCACACAGGTCCGCAGCACTCGCCACACCGGCCGGTAGAGCACAACCACCAGCGCCGCCGCTGCCGTCGCCAGCACCACCCATACCGGCGGCTGCGGAGAGATCGTCGTCAATTTATCGGTTACCGACGACACCGCATCGGCCGTTCGAGACAGCTGCACCGCCGTAGGGTAGCGGTCCGTCCGATTCGGCCGGATACGACGGGGTATTCGGCCGGTGAACGCTTAGGCTTGCGGTCGAATTGCCGGGATCGGCCCGGCACGCGGCCTCGACGAGGAGACCAGATGACACCCAGGGCCCATCGCAGCATCGCCGCGCTGTTCGGCACCATCGCAGCGGCCGCGGTGACCGCGGGCCTGCTGAGTGGATGCTCGGACGTGCAGCGCGCGATCAACAAGGGTGGCGACACCCCGTGCAGCGACTACGTCAAACAGGACGCCGACACCAAGCGGGTCACGATCACCAAATTCGTGAAACAGCAGACGAACAACGATCACGAGCCCGCCGGCACCCAGGTCGACGCCACCATGGCGGCGGTGGACTTCCTGTGCGCCAACCAGCGCAACGCCGACACACCGATCAAGAACGCGAATCTGACCGGAATCTTCTTCAACCAGTAGGTGCGCGCCGGGTCGGTCACCGGAGCCCCCGGTGACCGACCCGGTGTCGCTCAGCGTCCCGGCAGGTAGCGGAAGCTGCGCGCGAGCGTCATCAGCAACGCCTGCCACTTCGACTGCGGAATCCCCAGCGGCGCATCCAGATTCATTCCGCGGGTGACGACCACCGTCTGCGGTTCGGTGAACTTCAGCAAGCCGTCGGGGCCGTGGCGCCGACCGACACCGGAGATGCCCATACCTCCCATCGGTGCGCCGGTGCTCCCCCACGCCGGTGCGTAACCTTCGTCGACACAGACGGTTCCGGTGCGCAGCCGGGCCGCGATGGCCTGCCCCGCGGACGCGCTGCTCGCCCATACGCTGGCGTTGAGCCCGTATTCGGTGTCGTTGGCGCGGGCGATCGCCTCCTCGACATCGGCGACCGGATAGATCGAGACCAGCGGGCCGAAGGTCTCGTTGCGGCCGCATTCCATCTCGTCGGTGACCTTGCTCAGGACGGTCGGCTCGAAGAACAGCGGCCCCAGATCGGGGCGCGCGTTGCCGCCGGCGAGAATTTCGGCGCCCTTGGACGTGGCATCGGCGACATGCTTGGTGACGGTCTCGAGCTGCGCCGGTGAGATCAGGCTGCCGATATCGGTCGAGAAGTCGTAGGCCGCACCGAGTTTCGCGGCGCCGACCGCCTTGACGAACTTCTCGCTGAACTGCGCCGCGATCGACTCCTCGACGTAGATCCGCTCGATCGAGATGCACAGCTGGCCGGCGTTGGAGAAGCAGGCACGCACGGCCGCCTTGGCGACCTTGTCCAGATTCGCGCCGCGGGCCACGATCATCGGGTTCTTACCGCCGAGCTCGGCGGAGAATCCGATCAGCCGCTTGCCGCACTGCTGGGCCAGTTCGCGCCCGGTGGCCGAGGAGCCGGTGAACATCAGGTAGTCGCACCGGTCGACGATCGCGGTGCCGACCACGCCGCCCGGGCCCGGAATCACCTGCAGCACATCGCGGGGCAGACCCGCGCGCAGCAGCAACTCCACGCTGGCCAGCGACGAGTACGGTGTCTGGCTGTCTGGTTTGACCACGACCGCGTTGCCGGCCAGTAACGCCGGGATCGAATCGCCGATCGACAGCACCATCGGATAGTTCCACGGCGCGATGACGCCGACCACACCCTTGGGCTGGGTGCGTACCTGCGCGCGGTTGAGCACCGGGAACGCACCGGGCACCGAATGCGGTGCCAGCAATTTCGGCGCGACGCGCGAGAAGTAGCGGGCCGCGAACATCATGCCCAGAATTTCTTCCTGCGCCGCCCACCGGGCCTTGCCGGTTTCGGCCTGGATCACGTCCATCAGGTATTCGCGCTCGCTGATGATCAGTTCGCGGAAGCGTTCCAGCACCGCCGCCCGTTCCTTGGGCGTGCGTTTCGCCCATTCCGCCTGCGCGGCGCGGGCGCGGGTGAACGCGGCGCTCACATCATCGGCGGTACCCACCGGCACCTCGCCCAGCGGCTGCCCGGTGAACGTCTCGGCGATGGTCTTGTTCGCGTGTTCACGGGAACCGTCGACGGACGCGAACGCCCGCAGACGCTCGAACACCGCAGCTTCCGGCACGGGCATCGTCGCCTCCTACTTGTGAGTAATGTAACCCTCCGATACACATAATCTACCGCGCGCTGCTCGGGCATATCTCCGCCCTGGGACGGATATTGTCCCGGACTTTCGGCGGGGTGGGCCACCGCGCGGCACATGCGTCACACCGGGGCGCTCCGGCGGGGCGTTTTCCCTGCCCCGGCCGCATACCGATGCGATCATGGATCCGATCGGGGCGGCGGGCGGATCGGCGACGACCGGAGGCGGATCATGGCGGCTCGGCGAGCCGATGCGCGGCCCAGGCGGGACCCGGCCCCGCCGCTGGGGGCCTGGGGTTTCGTGGTCCGGTTCGGAATTGTCAGCTTGCTGGCGGATTTCGTGTACGAAGGGGCGCGGTCGATCACCGGGCCGCTCCTGGGCTCGTTGGGTGCCTCCGGATTCGTCGTGGGCGTGGTGACCGGAGTGGGTGAGGCGGCCGCGCTGGTGCTGCGCCTGGTCTCGGGCCCGCTGACCGACCGGACGCGGCGGTTCTGGGCGTGGACCATCTCCGGCTATGTGCTCACCGTGGTCAGCGTCCCGCTCCTGGGCCTCGCGGGGGTGCTGTGGGTGGCGGCCGCGTTGGTGATCGCCGAACGGGTCGGCAAGGCGGTGCGAAGTCCGGCCAAGGACACGTTGCTCTCGCATGCCACCACGGTCACCGGCCGCGGTCGCGGCTTCGCGGTGCACGAGGCGCTCGATCAGGTCGGCGCGGTCGCCGGGCCGCTGACCGTCGCGGCGGTTCTGGCCGCGACCGGCGACGATTTCACTCCCGCCCTCACCATGCTGGCGATCCCCGGTGCGGCGACGCTGCTGTTGTTGGTACGCATCCGAATCCGTGTTCCCGATCCGGCACGATACGAACCCGCCGCCGCGGCGCCTCGGCCCGGAAGCTCGAGAGTTCCGCTACCGCGCCGGTTCTGGCTGTATTGCCTGTTCACCGCCGTCTCGATGCTCGGCGCCACCACCTACGGCGTGCTGTCACTGCACATGGTGGCGGCCGGGGTGTTCACGGCGGCCACGGTGCCGGTGGTCTATGCCGCGGCCATGGGAGCCGACGCCGTGGCCGCGCTGGCCTCCGGCTGGCTGTACGACCGCGTGGGCGCGAAAACGCTACTCGTCCTGCCGGTTTCGACGGCGCTGGTGCCGGTCTTCGGTTTCGCGGGTGACATGGGCGCTGTGCTGGCGGGTGCACTGCTGTGGGGTGCGACGGTCGGTGTACAGGAATCCACGCTGCGCGCCGTGGTGGCCGATCTGGTTCCGGCCGATCGCCGCGCCACCGCCTACGGCATCTACGCCGCCGTCCTCGGCGCCGCCACCGCCGCCGGCGGCGCGATCACCGGATTCCTCTCCGACACATCGTATTCGGCATTGATCGCCACCGTCGTCGTGGTCGAGTGCGCGGCCGTGGTCGTCCTGTCCGCCCTCGCCGCCCGCCGCCGCCCAGCGGCGGGCCGGTGACAGAACGCGCTGACTCACAGCGGTATTCGAGCGCAGATATACCTAACACTGTTCAAACGTGTGACTTGCCACAATGTCTCGACGGCGGTCATCTTCGCCACACTTGATAATCCGCCCCTGAACTGCAAACTCATACCGGGCCGCAAAAGTCAATATAGGTCTCGCTCAGTGGCATCCGCCCTGAAGTTTGAAACATCGCCCGTTATGTTGTGCCGATGTTGAGAGCGAGGCTCGGTATCCGAACCCGCATCCTGGCCATCGCCGTGATTCCGAGCTTGACATTGCTCGGAATCGGTGTGGGCACAGCGGGTTATCTGGTACGGGAGGGGCAACACGCCAAGGACTGGGCATCGATCCTGGGCAATGCCAATGTGCACACTCGCGAGATGATCGCCGCGGTCGAACAGGAACGGATGCTGTCGCTGTGGCATCTGGCCGGTGAGCACGGCGACCCCGCCGCTCTCGGCGCGGCGCGCACGCGAGTGGACAACGCCCTACAGGCCCTGGCCGCCACCGAGAACAAACTGATGACCAGCGGTTCGAATCCGATGGGTGACGACACCGGCGGATTCGAAACCCTCAAGAAGCAACTTCCGGCCATTCGCGGCGGGATCGACGCGGGCGCGCTGCCGATTCCCGAAACCTACGCCATCTACAACCGCATTCTGGATGCCGTCGTCGTCGGCACCAATCTCACCATCCCGACCGCGCCCGACGCCGCGGTCGCCCAGCAGCTCGCCGGCGGTCTGCGCACGCTGCACGCGATGGAGGGCATGTCGCGCAGCGCCGCCCTGACCGCGGCCGAACTCAACGGCCAGATCCTGGCCGGGCAGATGCGCGACGACTACCGCAACCTGGTCGGCTACTACCGCACCGAACTCCCCCAGCTCGCCGCGGATCTCACCGGGCCCCCGGCGGACAAGATCAAGACCGTCATCGCCTCCCCGGCCTGGCAGCAGCTGGCCGCGATGGAGGACTACCTCATCCATCCGCCGACGCCCAGCAAGAACGGCGAATTACCGCCGCCGCCGATGAGTTTCGCCGATTGGCGCACCTCGGCCGAACAACTCGGCGACCAGCTGCTCGCCGCCTGGCAGTATCAGAACGACCATGCCAACCAGACCGCCGTCGACGACGGCGACCGCACCGCGACCAACTCGCTGTGGGCCGGCGCCGGCGTGCTGGCGATCGCGATCATCGCCTTCCTGCTCTCGCTGTGGCTGGCCAACCGGTTGATCGGGCGGCTCAAGCGGCTGCGCACCGAAACCCTCGCGCTGGCCGAGGTTCGCCTGCCCGAAACGATGCGCCGCCTGAGCGAGGGCGAGAACGTCGATCCCGAGATCGAGGCGGCCCGGCTGGACTTCGGTCACGACGAGATCGGTTCGGTGGCCAACGCGTTCAACCGCGCCCACACCGCGGCCGTCGCCGCCGCGGTCACCGAGGCGCGCACTCGTGAGGGCGTGCGCGCGGTATTCCTCAACATCGCGCACCGCAGCCAGATCGTGGTGCACCGCCAGCTCGAGATTCTCGACGAAGCCGAACAGCGCCAGGAGGATCCGGCGCTGCTCGAGACCTTCTTCCGGCTCGACCACCTGGCCACTCGCGAACGCCGCAACGCCGAGAATCTGATCATCCTCGGCGGCGGTGAACCCGGCAGGCAGTGGCGGCGCCCGGTGCCGCTGGTCGAGCTGGTACGCAGTGCGATCGGTGAAACCCTCGACTACGCGCGGGTTCGCGCGCATCGGATGCCGCAGGTGTTCATCGTCGGCGACGTGGTCGCCGACCTCATCCACCTGCTCGCCGAGCTGGTCGACAACGCCACCTCCTTCTCCCCGCCGCAATCGCGGGTCGAGGTGAGCAGCAACGTGGTCGGCAAGGGCGTGGCGATCGAGATCAGCGATCAGGGCATGGGCATGCCCGCCGACGAACTCGAACGCGCCAACGAGATGCTGCGCAACCCACCGGATTTCGGTGTGGCCACACTGTCGGCCAATTCGCGCCTGGGCCTGTTCGTGGTCGCCCAGCTGGGTGCTCGCCACGGCATCACGGTGCGGCTGTCGGAATCCGACTACGGCGGCATCCGTGCCATCGTGCTGGTGCCGACCGCCGTCGTCGCCGCCGATGCGCCGCTGGCCGACCATCTGCCCGAACGCTTCGCCGGCCGCCGTCCCGAGCCCGCGATGACCGGTGAGATGCCGGCCATCCCCGCGGCCGAAACGACCTCGGCCGCAACGTCGCTGGCGACCCTGTCGCCGCCGCAACCGCAGGCCTGGTCCGATTACCCGCGCACCGACAGCGCGCCACGCACCGACGACCGGAGCTGGGCCGACACCCCGGCCCGGCGCGAGGCTCCGCCGCGCCACGAGCTGCCCGCGACGCCCACCGACCAACCGGCCCGTCGCAGTCCGCAGCGCCCGTCCTACACTGGCAGCGATGCTCGCCCACCGTTGCCCCGCCGTCGCCGACAGGCCAGTCTGGCACCGGAATTGGCGCACGACCCCCAACCCGACGCTGCGTCCCCGCAGCGGCCGCGCTCGGCGGAACAGGCACGAGACCTGATGTCCGCCATCGAGAACGGAACCAGGCAGGGGCGGCGATCGCAGCCCGGCCCCACCCCGGACGAACAGGAAGGCGAAGGTGACTTCTTCCAACGCAGGTGATCTGAACTGGCTGCTCGACGATCTGGTCGATCGCCTGGCCGGGGTGCGCTACGCGGTGGTGCATTCCACCGACGGGCTGCTGCTGGGCCGATCCACGTCGATGAGCCGCGAGGACGCCGAACACTTCGGCGCCATGTCGGCCACGCTGTACGGGCTGGCGCGCAGCGCCGGAAACCGGTTCGACGGGGGCGGCGTACGCCAGGCCGTCATCGAACTCGACCGTGCGGTACTGTTCGTCACCGCGGCCGGTGACAACGCATGTATCGCATTGCAGGCCAACGAGAACGCGAATCTGGGTATGGTGGCCTACGAAATGAATCTGACCGTGCAGCGAGTCGGTGGTTACCTGTCCACCGATCCGCGTAACGGTCTGGCCGAGCACGTGGAGCATAGATTGTCATGACGCGCTTCGGTCAACCGTGGTTCGACGATGCGGCCGGCCCTCTGGTCCGACCGTACGCCGTGACGCGGGGCCGCACCATGGGGGCGGGACACGATCTGGACATGCTCACCCTGGTGGTGACCGTGTCACCGGGTCCGCCGCTGCGGCGCGTCGAACCCGAATACGCGGAAATCGTTCGGCTGTGCCGGACTCCGCAATCGGTGGCCGAAGTCTCGGCGAGACTCAAGCTACCGTTGGCGGTGACCAAGATCCTCGTCGGTGATCTCATCGGCGAGGGTTTGCTGAATTTCCGGGCCCCCGCCCGGACCGACACCGATACCGGCGGGACCGGCGAACTGAACATTTTGCGAGCAGTACTCGATGGAATCCGAAAGCTGTAGAACACCGTGCCTGATATTTCGTCCTCGGCCGACCTGGCTGCCTCGGTCAAAATCCTCGTAGCCGGCGGTTTCGGCGTCGGGAAGACCACCATGGTGTCCTCGATCAGCGAGATCACTCCGCTGCGCACCGAGGAATTGATCACCGAATTGTCCACCGGCATCGACGATCTGTCGGGCGTGGAGGGCAAGACCACCACCACCGTGGCGCTGGACTTCGGTCGCATCACCATCGACCAGAACCTGGTGCTGTACCTGTTCGGTACGCCCGGCCAGGACAGATTCTGGTTCCTGTGGGACGAATTGGCGCGCGGCGCTCTCGGCGCGGTGGTCATCGCCGATACCCGCCGGCTCGAGAACTCCTTCGCCGCCATCGATTTCTTCGAACGGCGCGGACTCTCGTTCGCGGTCGCGGTGAACTGCTTCGACAACGCCCCGGTCTACACCACCGAGGAGGTGCGCGACGCGCTCGATCTCGACGCCCACATTCCCGTGGTGCTCTGCGATGCGCGCGACCGCAGCTCCTGCAAGACGGTGCTGATGACGCTGGTCGAACATCTCATCGCGCGAGCCACCAGCTCGGTGGCCTGAGCGTTCCGAGCGTCGGATCGGCGCGGCCGCTCAGCGGGCGGCCGCGACCGGATCCAGCTCGGCGAAGCTGCCGATCCACCGATGCGGCGGCCGCGGCGCATTCGGCTCCCCGGCACGGGTGACGCCGACCGCTTGCCAGCCCGCGGCCACCGCGGCATCCAACTCGTCGGGATGGTCGGACAGGAACAAGATCTCCCCCGCCGGCACGCCGATCGCCGCCGCGATGCGGCGATAGGACTGCTCCTCGCGCTTCGGCCCGGCATTGGCCAGGTCGAACCAGCCGCTGATCAGCGACGCCAGCTCGCCCCCGCGCGCATACGCGAACCAATCCTGTTGATTGCGTACCGAACCCGACGAATACACCCACAGGGTGAGTCCGGCGCCGTGCCAGGCACGCAGCGCCACGGGTGCGTCGGGGAAGAACTCGCCGAACAGGGCGCCCTCCCGGAATCCCCGTGCGCAGATCACCCCCTGCGCGGTCTTCAGCGGCGCCGCCTTGACGTCGGAATCGAGCCAGCCGCACAAGATGCCGGCGATCTCGTCGAGACGGGCGTCGGGCCGCCCGGCCAGGTCACGGGTCTGCTCGATCACGGTCTTCGCGGTGCCGTCGGAGTCCTCCGCCAGCCACTGCGGCAGTCGGCGGCGGGTGTAGCCGTACAGATCTTCGCGGACCGAGCTGGTGGGGCTGGTGGTGCCCTCGATATCCACGACGACCGCCCGGATCGGCCGTGCCCGGTTGTCGTCTCGATGCTCGTCGCTCATGCGGCGACGAGCTCGTCCAGCGTCGGAAAGCCCTGTGCGATGGGATCGCCGGTGAAATCGCCGATCCAGCCGTCGGCCTCTTCGAAGAACCGGATCGCCACGAAGTCCGGCCGGGTTCCCATATCGAACCAGTGTCGCGTCCCCGCGGGCACCGACACCAGATCACCGCCCTCGCAGACCACCGCGACCACCTCCGGTTCCAGGTGCAGATAGAAGCAGCCGCGACCGGAGACGAAGAAGCGCACCTCGTCCTCGGCGTGGCGATGCTCGGACAGGAACTTCTGCCGCGCCGCGCGGGCCTGCTCGGGCCACTGCGGATCGCTGTCGTCGGGATGCAACCGGGCCAGATCGATGTGGCGGTAGCGGCCGTCGGCGTTGAGATCGCCGATCCGATCCCGGTAGTGGCCGAGGATCTCCTCGGACGCGATGTCGGCGGTCACGGCCTGAGCGGGCCAGCGGTCGAAAACGATTCCGCGCGTGGCGAGCTCGGCCGCGATGCGGTCCGGGTCGGTGGTGTGCAGGCGCACGTCGGCCGGATCGGTGTCGGCCGCGATATGCAACAGGGTCATTGCGGTTGCTCCTCGAGAATGCGGTCGGTGGAGATGTCGCGGCGCCCGGTGAGCGACACCAGTTCGCACAGGGCTTCCAGGCATTCCGCGCGGTCGCGGGCCTGCGCGAGATCGGCGCCCCAAGCGGTGATGCCGTGCCCGGCGATGAACAGCACCGGCGGGGCCGCCGGATGTGCGCGCAAATACCGGTCGATCTCCGCGCCGATCAGCGACACGTCGGCGTGGTTGGGAAATACCGGAATGTCGATGGTGTCGCCGGAGCGCAGACCCTTGATCAGTTCGAAACCGGTGAACCGCATCGGGTTCGGGGCGCCGACGGAGGCCGCGGTCGCCCGCGGTGAATGTACGTGCACCACCGCCGCGGCCTCGGTCGTGCGGTAGATCGCGGTGTGGATCGCGGTCTCCGCGGAGGGACGGCGGTCTCCGGCGATCGGTTCGGAGTTCTCGATCCGCACCCGGACCATATCCGCGGCGGTCAACTCGCCTTTGGACAGGCCGCTGCCGGTGACAACCGCGGTGGAATCCGGGGCCGTATTCGATGCCACGCCGGAAGCGCCGTCACGGACGGAGATGTTGCCGGCGGTGCCCGGCATCCAGCCGCGGGCGTAGAGGTCGCGCGCCAGGGTCGCGATCGCGGCGGCGTTCGGCGAATCGGCGGGGTCCTGGGCACCGGAATCGGCGGCGCGGGGATCGGGGGGCACGATCGCCTGCGCCGCAAGCGGATTCGCCTCGTCGATCAGGCCGTTCTCGGTGACCACGGCCGTCACCAGTTCGGGCGGTGTGACGTCGAAGGCCGGGTTGAAGACCGCGGTGCCCTCGGGGGCGGCCGCGTAGTCACCGACGTGGGTGATCTCGGCCGACCCGCGCTGTTCGACGACGATGCCGGCGCCGGTCGCGGTCGCCGCGTCGCGCGTGGATTCGGGGGCCACCACGATGAACGGGATGCCATGATGGCGAGCGGCCAGTGCCAGTCCGTATGTGCCGATCTTGTTGGCCACCGAGCCGTCGGCGGTGATGCGGTCCGCTCCGACGATCACGCAGTCCACCTGCCCGGTCGCCATCGCCCAAGCGGCGGCGGAGTCGACCGTGAGCCGATGCGGAATGCCGGCCTCGGCCAGTTCCCAGGTGGTCAGGCGCGCGCCCTGCAGCAGCGGGCGGGTTTCGTCGACCAGGACGCTGTCGATCACGCCGCGCGCGTGCAGCACCCGCAGCGCCCCGATCGCCGTGCCGAACGCGGTGGTGGCCAGGCGGCCGGTGTTGCAGTGGGTGAGCATCCGCAGGGGACGGTCCGGGCACAGCCGTTGCACCAGGTCGGCGGCGTGTTCGGCGGCGGCCCGGTTGACCCGGCCGTCTTCGGCGAGCAGTGCTTGCGCCTCGGCGAGCACTTCCGCCGCGCCGCCGTCGTCGAATTTCGCCAGGGCTCGTCGCACGCCCCAGGACAGATTCACCGCGGTGGGCCGGGCGGCCTCGATCCGGACGGCCTCGGCTCGGACCTGTTCGGGATCGCCGGGATGGGCGAGCGCGGCGAGGGCGACTCCGAAGGCGCCGGTCACGCCGATCGCGGGGGCGCCGCGCACGGCCAGGGTCGCGATCGCGTCGATCACCTGGTCGACCGTCGTCAGCCGCAGCGTGCGCACCTCGTGCGGCAGCGCGCGCTGATCGATCGTCACCACGGCACCGTCGACCCACGTGATCGAACTTTCACCCATTCCGCGCACAACCCTCACCACTCGACCCTGCTACCCCTCAAACGGTAGCGAATCAGAGGCCATCGGCCCGCACCAGGTTTACCCTCGCCCGGATCCGATCCCCTGGCTGCCGGCGGCGGTCGTGAGCACTCCCGACAACGGCAGTGTGTGCAAACGTGCACCGCGTGCACGGCGGCAGGAGGTCCGACTCCGCTGTGGCGCTCGTCGCGAACCGTCGCGATCCGGCATGTGCGTGCAGCGAGTGGCCGTCTGTACCCGTCGGTGCGCACCGCAGTGACGGCGTCGGCAACCGCCCGGCGCGGACCGCAGTGACGACGTCTGCGGGACACCTCGGCGGTACGCGCCGGCGTTGCGACCCAGTGCTGTCGGCACGCCGATCTCGCCGGGCGCACTCGTCGGCCCATGGTGAAGCAGTCGGCGGCATCACGGCCGACCGGGCCCGAACCATCCGTTCGCCGAACTCGCTCGAAGACACTGCCGGTCAGGGTTTTCCGTCGCTGTATGGGCGAAATGTCGTGCCGTTACCGCAGTTCCGGAGCAGTTTTCCACAGTCGGCGTGTCATCCACAACAATCGGTGGACAAGCGTGAACAGCGGTTGTTCCACATCGCCGGAGCTGCCGCGGTTCCAAGACCTCAAGCGCGTCCGAATGCGAGTGTGACGTTGTGTCCTCCGAAGCCGAAGGAATTGCTCAACGCCTGTGAGATTCGCTGTGGACGAGCGATCCCGTGCACGATGTCGAGTTCCACGCCGGGGTCCGGATTGTCGAAATTCAGTGTGGGAGGCACGGTCTGGTCGCGCAGTGTGCACAGGGTGAGGATGGCCTCGAGCGCACCCACCGCACCGATGGAATGGCCGAGCGCGGATTTCGGCGCGTACACCGAGGCGTGCTCGGCCACGGCCGCAATGGCATTGGCCTCCGAGGCGTCACCGATCGGTGTCGAGGTGGCGTGCGCGTCGATGTGGTCGATATCGGCAGCGGTCAGCTCCGCGGTGGCGATGGCCTTGCGCATCGCCCGGGCCGCGCCGGCGCCGTCGGGGTCGGTGCCGGTGATGTGGTAGCCGTCGGAAGTGATTCCCGCGCCGAGAATTCGGCCGTGCACGGTGGCCCCGCGGGCCCGGGCGAACTCCTCCGATTCCAGAACCAGCAGCGCCCCCGCCTCTCCGAAGACGAACCCGTCGCGATCGCGGTCGAACGGCCGTGAGGCCAGGCCGGGTTCGTCGTTGCGGGTACTCATCGCCCGCATCATGGCGAAGCTGGCGATCGGGATCGCTTCGATATATCCCTCCACGCCACCGGCGATCACCACGTCGGCCTCCCCCGTGCGAATCAGCCGCCACGCGTGCGCGATCGCTTCGGCACCCGACGAACACGCCGAGGTCGGCGCGTAAACGCCTGCCTTCGCGCCGAATTCGAGCCCCACCCGGGCGGCCGGCCCGTTCGGCATCACCATCGGAACCGTCAGCGGCGGCACCTTGCGATATCCGCCCTCGCGCATCGCGTCGACCGCCGTGAGAAAGGCATCGCCGCCGCCGAGTCCGGTGCCGACGGACACCGCCAGGCGTTCGGCGTCGACCTCCGGTGTCCCCGCCTCCGACCAGACCTGGCGGCCCAGTACCAGCGCCAGCTGCTGCACATAGGAGTGCCGGCGCTGTTCGATGCGGGTCAGGTGAGCGCCCGGATGTTCGGTCAGCCGCCCGCCGATCCGCACGGGCAGGTCGTACCGCGTCACGAACTCGTCGGTGAGCGGGCCGATCCCGCTCTTGCCTGCCAGCAGTGCCGACCAGGTGCTGTCGAGGTCGGGGCCGAGGCAGGTGGTGGCGGCCATGGCGGTGACGACGACGTTCCGCGACGTTTGTGTAGCAGTCGTTACACTCATGCGGATATGAATACCCGTAGCGACCGCTACAGTCAACATGTGCCTCGACCACTCGACCAGGCCCGGCGCGCGGAGCTGCTCGCCGGGGTGATCGCCTATATCGGCGAATACGGGTTGACCGAACTGTCGCTGCGTCCGCTGGCGGAATATCTCGGAACCAGCTCGCGCATGTTGATCCACTATTTCGGGACCAAGGAGCAGATGCTGATCGCGGCGCTCGAGACCCAGCGCCCCGATATCGCGGGCATGTTCGCCGACGTTCCCGATCTGCCGGCCCTGCGCCGCCGCCTCATCGAATCGTTCAGCGTCAACATCACGACCGAATGGGTGTCCAGCACGCGCGTGCTGTTGCAGGTGATGGGGGTGGCCGCGGTGCCCGGCAGCCCGTTCCGTTCCTACGGTGAGGACGCCGTGCACGTGCTGGTTACCGCGCTCACCGATGTGCTGAGAAGCTTCGACCCCACCGTCGCCGATCCGGAATCGACCGCCACTCTGCTCGTTTCGGGTGTGCGCGGGTTGCTGCAGGATCGGTTCGTCACCGGTGACACCGCCCGCGTGTCACGCGCGGCGCGGTTGCTGATCACCCAATCGCTCACATTGCCCGAACCCGGTGCCGGTCGATGAGCGGGCCCGCGGTATCGCTGATGGAACAAGTTTCAGTATTGTTGCCGCCATGGCTTTCGTGATCGATGACACCGTGGAGATCGACGCACCCGCCGAGGTGGTGTGGAAGGTGCTGACCGACCTGGGCAGCTACGGTGAATGGAATCCGTTCGTCGCCGAATGCCGCAGCACGCTCGAACCCGGCGACCCGATCGAGATGCATGTGCGGCTGGGTTCGCCGAAGCCGCGCAAGCAGGTCGAATACGTCCGAACCCACACCCCCGGAACCGAATTCAGCTACAGCATGAAGCCGGTACCGCTGGGCATCCTGCACAGCCTGCGCTCGCACACCGTGACGCCGCTCGACAACGGGCGTACCCGGTACCGGTCGCATTTCGAACTGGGCGGCTTGCTGGGGCCGGTTGTGACGCTGGCGCTCGGCAAGGCGCTGCATTCCGGATTCGGCGGCATGACCGCGGCGGTCAAGCAGCGCGCGGAATCGCTGCGCTGAGCATCGATGCGCGCAGCGTCGCGGACGGTCGACTTCTGGGGCCGGGCGCTCAGGCCTCGAACGGGATCGTGTTGCCCGCGGCGTCACGGTTGCCGCGACCGGCGTCGATCGCGCTGACGAGTTCGGCGACGTCGGTCCAGGTGCGGGCGGGTTCGCCATCGAGATTGCCGATGTGATACCAGGTTTCGGTATCCCGATAGCGAACCAGTCCCCTGCCCTGCTCGTCGACGGTGACATCGAGTTCGCCGGACACCGTCCCTTCCTCGTCGGTCATGACGGCGGCCTTCCCGGTGATTTCGATGATGTCGCCTATGTGAACTCTCCTCGGTGGAGGCAGTCGTCGACCGCGGTGCGCAATGCGGTCTGTTCCGCCGTGTCGATGGTCAAACCGTATTTTACCTTGATGCGAATGTAGCGCTGAACGTACTCGCACCGGAACACGCCGGGTGGCAGATAATTCGCCGCATCCTGGTCACCCTTGGACCGGTTGGCCGACGGGTCGGAGGCGACCAGATTGATCGCGTCGTTGGCGATATTGCGGCGCGTATCGGTATCGGCGGATTGCGCGCCGGAACGCCAGGCCTCGGCCAGCGGGACGATATGTTCGGCGTCGACTCCGGCGGGGTCGGTGATCCATTTGTAGGGCTTGAGTTTTCCGGTCTTGGCGTCGAGTACGCCGTAGCGGTCGCGCCAGCCGCCGTCCTTGCCGAGAGTCAGTTTGCAGGTCGCGGCGTCGAGGGTCACCGATCCGGTGGCATCGCGCAGCATCATCACATCGCGGGTGGTGCATTTGGCGTACTGGGCGTATTTGTCGCCGAATCCGTGTTCGGGAGTGTTCTGATCCCAATGCGGGAATTGTTCGCGGCTGTACCCGGTCATCGGCGCTTCCGGTGCGACCACGAGTTTGCCCAGCAGGGCGTTGACTTCTTTACCGGAAAAGGTCGCGGCGGCAGCGGAATCGGGTTTCGGATCGTTCTTCTTGCCGGTGTCGTCGATGAAGCTGTACACCACGGCCAGCACGACGGCGAGGAGGACGGGCGCCACGATCGCGGCCAACCGGCGCATACCGGGAGAGGATATCTTCACCACCGCGCCCCGATCGTGTCGCCGGTCGCGCACCGGGGGCCGCGGAATGCCCGGGGCCGGAAAGCGGTGCCTTCGAGCGCAATCCGAGCAAACTTCCGGACGGTGGGGTTCTGATCAACTTGCCGGCCGCATTCGTGCCGTTCACCATATGTACTTCTCATCGCGCATACAGAGTGTCAACCGGCACCGGCAAACCGCAAGTGCACCAGTTGCTTCCGTAGCCGCTTCGATATGGAGTCCAGGCCGGAGAGAACTGTCCGGCAGGGCGCGGCGGGCCCTGCCGGACAGGCGTGTTCAGCTGTTGAGCTTGTTCAGCCGCTCGCAGGCCTCGAGGTATTCCTCCATCAGGCGCTGCATGACGTCGGAGGTCCGCTCGACCTTGTTCATCATGCCGACGACCTGGCCGACGGGGTTGAAGTTGACGTCCTTGGCCGCCTCGGGATAGCGGTGGCCGCGCTTGACGCCGTCGAGGGCGACCATCATCTGCAGCGGCATGCCCAGCGGATCCGGGGTGTCCGACCGCTCCCACGCCTCGGTCCAGTCGTTGCGCAGCATGCGGGCCGGCTTACCCGTCCACGCCCGCGACCGGACGGTGTCGTGGCTGGTGGCATCGATGTAGGTCTGCATCTGCGCGGGCGGCACATTGGCCTCCTCGACGGTCAGCCAGATCGAACCGGTCCACGCACCCGCGGCGCCCATCGCCATGGCGGCGGCGACCTGGCGGCCGTTGCCGATACCACCGGCGGCGAGCACCGGCAGATCGCCGACGGCGTCGATCACCTGCGGCCACAGCACGAGAGAGGAGATCTCACCGCAGTGGCCGCCGCCCTCGGTGCCCTGGCAGACCACGAAGTCCAGGCCGGCGCGCTTGTGGTTGAGCGCATGCTTGACCGAGCCGCACAGTGCGCCGATCAAACGGCCGGAGTCCTGGACCTTCTTGATGATGTCGTCGGGCGGGGTGCCTAGCGCGTTGGCGACCAGCTTCGCCTTGGGGTGTTTCAGGATGACGTCGACCTGCGGACCGGCCGTGGTGGCGGTCCAGCCCAGCAGCTGCTCGTGATGTTCGTCCTCGGGCAGCTTCGGGACGCCGTGGTCGGCGAGGATCTTCTCGGCGAAATCCCGGTGGCCCTGCGGAACCAGTTTGGCCAGTTCGGCTTCCAGCTGCGCGGGGCTCAGCCCGTCGATGCCCTTGCCCTCGTACTTGGACGGGATGACGAGGTCGACGCCGTACACGCCGTGCACATGTTCATCGAGCCAGGCCAGTTCGACCTCCAGCTCCTCGGCGGTGAAACCGACCGCCCCCAGGACGCCGAGCCCGCCGGCGTTGCTCACCGCGGCGGCCACGTCGCGGCAATGGGTGAAAGCGAAGATGGGGACATCGATGCCCAGTCGTTCGCAGATCTCGGTATGCATGGCGGGGTGACTCCTCTGGTCTTCCGGCGCTGGAACTTCGCCACAACACTAGAACACGTTTCATATTCAGACTAGTGACTCATCGGTCAGGAATCGAGAGCTGAGCCGAAAATGCCGGTCGACGGCGGTTACACGCCGTTGTCGAGGAGGGGGTCATCGACCCGTTTTCGTCATTCAGTGTGGGCAACATGTTCTAGTTGGTGGTTGATCGACCGCTATGTCGAGTCTGCGCCATCCGGACGCGCGGCAACCTTTGCCGACCGGCCGGTTCCGCCTGCGCCGCCCGGAGACGTGGAATGCTCGTGCCATGGATGTGATCGGGCCGGGGGTCTGCCGGTGACCTACGAATCGGAATTGGATCCGGCCGCGGTGGAGATCGGCGGGTTCTTCCCGCACCCTCCGGCACTGCTGTGGCGGGCGCTGACCGAACCGGATCTGGTCGAACGCTGGCTGATGCGGTCGATCGGGCTCGAACCGGTGGTGGGCACACATTTCATCTTCGCCGTCCCGACCGAGCCGAGCGCGGAGATCGCGTGTGAGGTGCTGGCGGCCCGCGCGGGTGAGCAACTGACCTACACCTGGATCGACCTGCGGGCGAAGTTTCCCGCCCGGTGGGTGGTCGACTGGGTGCTCGAGGCGCAGGGGCGCGGGACGCGAGTGTTGTTGACGCAGACCGGTTTCGACATCGGCGATCGGCGGCAGAAGATGGCCCGCAACGCGATGGAGCGGGGATGGCGGGGCACCTTGAACCGGCTGCACGAGGTGCTCGACGAGGTCGAATCCTGACCCGGTCGAATTGTGTGCTCTGCCGGGTGAACGCTCAGCGCCGCGGCGGCGCGGGCTCCATGTGCACCACCTTGGTGGTGGTCATCTCGTCGAGAAGTTCGGGGCCGTAACCGAATCCGGTGCCGGACGTGCCGCGCGGTTGTGCCGCGCCGCCGGGTGCGCCACCGAAGACCGAGTTGATCTTCACCGTGCCCACCGGCAGTGTGCGCCAGGCCTGTTGCATATGTTCCATCGAGTCGGTCAGGACCGTCGCCGCCAAGCCGTAGTCGTCGCGGCATGCCGCATCGAGGCCCGTCGCGAAATCCGCGACCACCTGGACGGGTGCGATCGGCCCGAAGGTCTCCTCGCGGACGACGCGCATTCCGGGGCGGCAGTCGGTGAGCACCGTCGCCGGAATACCGTGCCGGGCCCCTCGGGAATGTGTCCGCCGACCAGCGCTTTCGCGCCCGCTGAGAGCGCTTCCCGCACGTGCGCGTGCACCTGCGTACGCAACCGCTCGTCGACCAGCGGTTGCGGATCGAGATTCCACCGCCGCGCCTGTTCGCACAGCGCCGAAACGAACTGCTCGGCGACATCGCGATGCACGTAGATCCGCTCCACGGAGACGCAGATCTGCCCGGCGTTGGCGAAGGCGCCCAGTGCGGCCTGCTCGGCGGCCCATACCGGGTCCACATCGGCGTCGACGATCAGCGGATCGTTTCCACCGTTCTCCAACAGCACTTTCGCGCCCGTGCGCGCACCGGCCGTGGCGATGGTGCGCCCGGTGGCGGTGCCGCCGACGTGGGCCACCACATCCACGCCGGGCAGCCCGGCCAGTGCCGCGCCCACCCGTCCGTCGCCGCGCACGGTCTGCAATACGCCGTCGGGGCAGTGAGTCTCGAGCAGTCGCCCGAACAGCTCACCGGTTCGGGGGCACCGTTCACTGGGCTTGTGCACCACCGCGTTTCCGGTGGCGAGCGCGGCACCGACCAGCCCCGCCGCGATAGCGACCGGATCGTTCCACGGTGTCAGGGCGACCACCACGCCGCGCGGCTGCGCGATCATGAAATCCGTTGCGTCCCAACTGCCCTGCAGAGTGTGGCCGCGATGGACGGGCCCCAGCTCGGCGTACTGGTCGAGCGTGCCGGCGCCGGCCAGCACCCCCTCCCGGCCCGAGGCCGCCGGGCGGCCGGTCTCGGCTTCGAGGGTGGCGGCGAGCTCGTCCGCGTGCTCGCGCAACGCGGCAGCCCCGGCGCGCAGCGCCTCGGCTCGGCTCGCCGCGGGCGTGCGGGCCCAGCTCGACTGTGCGGTGTGCGCGGCGTCCACGATGGTCATCAGGTCCAGGTTTCCCGTCACCGACTCGGCCTCGATGCGGGTCGCGTTGTCGATCTCGGTCATGGGCGTGGAGTACCCCGGCGTTCTCCGGCAAACTTCTCCGGCACCGGGGCGTTGCCCAATGCCTCGGCCACCTCGGTCATCACCTGCCGCACGGCGCTGTTGCGACGACGCTGCGAATTCGGGCATTCGGTGGCCGCCAAACCGGCGGCGGATTCCGCCTTTGGCCACATAGTCGAATCGCATCTCCTTCCCCGAGACCCGGACCTGTTCGCGCAACAGCGTGGCCACGCCGCGGGTGCCGTTCTCCTCGGCGTATTCCTCACTGCCGATGCGGAAGACGCCGCGGTCGAGCAGGCCGATCACGACGGCCTCCACGCGGCGCCGATCCGAGCCGGAACGCCGCAGATCGGCGCCGACCTGCTCGCGCAGGCTCGGTAGCTGTGCCGCCACCTCGAGCATGCGGTCGAACTTCTCCTCGTCGCATTCTCGCCGCCACTGTTCGTGATACAGGTACTGCCGCCGCCCCGCCGCGTCCACCCCGACCGCTTGAATGTGCCCGTGGGCGTGCGGTCAGATCCACACCTTCCGCCAGGCCGGCGGGATCACCGGGTCGTCGATGCGTTGCGTCGCTTCGGGATCGGTGACCGCGACGCCGTTCTCGTCGACGCAGGCGAAGCCCTTGCCCCGCCGGACCCGGCGTATTCCGCACCGTAGGGCGTGCTGCGCCGCAACCGCATCACGACACTCCTCTCGTCCCGCGCATCGCGCGATACCCGCGCGGGACGCGATCATGCGAGTTCGGTGGAACCGCGGTCGCCGCCGCGGGGCGCCGGTAGCTCTTGTTCGAGCGTGCGGACGAGAGCCGCGGCGAGCAGAGCGACCGTCCGATCGTCGTCGTTCATCAAGGGCCGCAACGTATTCAGTGCGAGGGAGCCGGGCAGCTCGGCCAGCGCCTGGGTGAGCCGGAGCCGCACCGGTGAACCCGGCGGGTGCGCGGCCAGCTCGCCGGCCAGTGCATTCAGAATGTGATCGGCCCATTTCGCGTCCCGGGCCAGCGATCCCAGGAGTTCGGGCGCCTCGACATCGTTCGGGCCTTCGATCACGGTGGCGACGAGTTCCGGAACCGCTCGGGTCTCCCCGCGCGCGCCGAGGGCGAGGGCGGAGATCCTGCGGACGGTCGGGTCCGCGTCGGTGAGCGCGTCCAGTAGCACCGCGCCGGCCTCCTCCTCGGGTATCTCGGCCAGTGCCGAGGCCGCCCGCCGCCGGACCTCGACATCGGCGGAGTCCAGGCCGGAGGCCACGTGCAGCACACCTTCCGCTCCGGCCCGGGCGAGCGCCCACCGCAGCGCTCCGGCGACATAGGGATCGGATTCGGTGAGCACCGCCTCGGCGAGCAGTTCGGCCGGCATCTCCTCGGCCGGGGCGAGGACGGCCTGCTGCCGCCGGGCGGCATCAGACGACCCCAGTCCACGCAGGAGCTCGACGATGCGCAGCGCGTCCTGCCAGCCGGAGGGTTCGGCCGCCTCGACCGCACGCAGCCGTTCGAGCAGCTCCCGGTCCCGGCTCAGCCGTTCTTCGGTCGCCCGCACGAGGTCGCCGACCAGTGCGGACGGTGTGAAGCCGGGGTCGTCGAGGGCCCGCCCGATCTGAGTCAGGGACAAGCCCAGCGACCGCAGACCCTCGACATGGAAGATCCGACGGATGTCCTCGACGGAATATTCGCGATAGCCGCCGACGGTGCGGCCGGTCGGCCGCACCAGCCCCAGGGAGTCGTAGTGCCGGAGCATGCGGGCGCTCACTCCCGAGTAACGGGCCACCTCGCCGATCAGCACGCGGTCGACTCCTCCCGGTCCGGTCCGAGCGCACGAACCCGTCTCGCCTGGTCGATCGCGAGGTCGAAACCGGCGTCCGGATCGTGCAGCAGGACTTCGGTGGCGCGCGCGTGTGCCCGCACCACCGGATCCGGGTTCGTCATCGCCGACCGCAGGACCGGCTCGACGACCTCGCCCAAGGCGACCAGGGCGCGGCTCAGACTCAGCCGCACCTCGCGGTCACCGCGGCCGAACTGGGTCGCCAACGTCTGCGCCAGTACGTCCTTGTCGGCGTCGGGCACCAGGACGACGGCGGCCCGCCACGCACTGCGCGCGACGTCGTCGTCGGCGTCCTGCAACAACGACCGCGTGATCGCGGGCCAGGCGCTGCGGTCCCCGATCTTGGACAGGGTGTGCAGCGCCTGGCTGCGCGCCTGGGGACGGTCCGAACCCAGTTGCGCACGCAGCTTCGGAACCGTCACCGCAGCCGGAAACCGGGTGAGCGCCCAGGTGAGCATGTCGCGCACGAAGAAGTCCGGCTCGATCGCGCACCGCTCGACCAGCGCATCGACGGCGTCGGCCGCGGGACGGGTGCCGAGCGCGAGCGCCGCCTCGAGCCGTGTCGACGAGTTGTCCGCCGCCAGCGCGTCGAGTAGTCGCATGTTCTGTGGGTTCCTGTGTGTCGAAGTCATCGGGACCACCTCCGGCAGTCAAGTGAAGACCTTGTCACGATGGCAAGGTCAAGTACACGCACCGGACCGAGAGAAGAAGAGGCAACAGACCATGAGCGGACGCACGCCCAGCCAGTGGGAAGAGATCACTGCGGCCGATCCGGCACATTCGACGTGGTACGTGGAGCGCTTCCGGGCGATGGCGGCCGAGGGCGCGGACATCGTGGGCGAAGCGCGCCTGATCGATGCGATGGTCGGGCGCGGTAGCCGGATTCTGGACGCCGGATGCGGGCCGGGGCGGCTGGGCGGCTACCTGTATCGCGCCGGACATGTCGTGGTCGGCGTCGACGTAGACCCGGTGTTGATCGCCGCGGCGGAACAGGACCATCCCGGTCCGACCTGGCTGGTCGGTGACCTCGCCGAATTGGATCTGCCCCGTCGCGGGATCGAAGCCGGCTTCGATGTGATCGTGTGCGCGGGCAACGTCATGACGTTCCTGGCGCCCTCCACCCGAGGCGCGGTGCTGTCCGGTTTCGCTCGCCATCTGGCGCCGGCCGGGCGAGTGGTGGTCGGATTCGGCGCCGACCGCGGTTACGATTTCCCGCAATTCCTGGCCGACGCCGAAGACGCCGGACTGCGAGTGGATCTGCGGCTTTCGACATGGGATCTGCGCCCGTTCACCGACGACTCCGGCTTTCTGGTGGCGGTGTTCTCGCGCGCGCAGTGAGACCGCGCCTGCCCGGTTCGCGACGCGCGACGCTGTAGAGTTCGACCGACACACTCGCGGAGGAGTTCGCCATGACCTACACAGTGGACTTCACGACGGTATCGACCGAAGGCCTCGAATCGTCCCCGGTCGCGGACGCATTGGCCGGCCTGCGCGCCAACGAGGCCCGATACTTCAAGAACAAGTACGACCACGTCTTCACCGTGGAGCCGGCCAAGGAGGCCCAGTCGACCGTCGACTGGGTCAGCCGGATCCTCGAGGACGAACGCGGCATCGTCATCGCCTCCCGTCCGCTCGAGGCCACGGCCTTCGAAGCGGACGGCATCCGCTTCGCCTACGTCTTCTACGAAAGCGGCCTGTCGATCAACGTCATGTATTCGATCGACGATTCCGGTAAGCGAGCGGTGGGTTTCAAGCTGTCCGACGGGATGGAAATCCCCACGGAACTCTCGTCTTTCAAGTTCGCGAGGCAGAAGTCGAAGCTGGCGGGCACGATCCGCGGCTCCTACTTCGTCATCAAGAACCAGTACTGATTCGCGGTCAGGCCAGGCGGACATCCGCCGTGGCAAGGCCGAAAACCTTGCGGCCCGCCGACTTCGCGACGATGACGACGACCGCCGTCCTGGTCTCGGGATCGATCGACTTGATGCGGCCCGTGAACTCCACCGTGCCGGCGGCGTCGGCCTCGATAACGGTGTAATTCGACAGCCGGACACCGTATCTGATCACCGCGCCCGGGTCACCGAGCCATCCGGTGACGAAGCCGGCCCCCAAACCCATCGTGAGCATGCCGTGCGCGATCACGTCGGGAAGTCCCGCGAGCGCGGCGATCTCGGCATGCCAATGGATGGGATTCGCATCCCCGGAGACCCCGGCGTAATTCACCAGATCACCGCGCGTCAGGTTCACCGACCGCGCGGGAAGTTCGGCACCGACGGCGATGTCCTCGAATCGAGGCGCGGTATGCGGGGTGCGCGTGCGTGAGACAGGCGAAAGGCGCACCGCGGCACCGGAATCCGAGTCTGCCGGCGGCACGTTCACCTCCGCGGTAGCGGTCGTGATCCGGGGAATGGTGTCGAGACCGCTCATGACGACGCGTTCGATCGTCTCGCTGATCTCGGCGCCGACGTCCGCACCGGTGAGGCCGAGGACGGTCGTGTGCATGATCTGCGCGATGTCACCGGATCCGTCGGTGAAGGTGTTGGTGATGGTGAGCAGATCCCTGCCCCCGATACGACGCACCGAGGACAATTCCACATCGCTGACCAAGCGGTCGCCGGTGAGCACCGGCTTGTACATCTCGAATACCTGGTCCGTCTGCACGACCACGTCGTAGCCGTTCATGACGTCCTCCAGCAGCCGGCGATTGGCCAGCATCGCGACGGTGGAGATAAAGGTGGTCGGCGCGATGAGCCCGGCGTATCCGAGCTCACGGGCGGCGTCCTCGCTCCAGTGTGCCGGGTGGAAGTCCTGTACCGCTCGCGCGTACTCGCGGATCTTCTCCCGCCCCACCTCGTAGAAGTCGTCCGTGCGATAGCGATGCCCCACCAGCCCGGTCACATCGAACGTCGCCTCCACCAAGGCCTCTCCTCCATTCGGATCACGTCGACACTCGCACCGGCAGCACCGGATTCACGAGTGAGACATCACCTTCTCACACGACACCGGCTTCGGCGCGCGGCGCGAAGCTGACTCGGTAGATGTCGTCGGGCGGTCGGTCGACGGCGCAGCAAGGTCCGCACCCGTGCGGCCTCGCGGGTGAGGTGGTCACGCTCCGGCACGCTGGTGGCGGCGGCCGATGCCGCGGCGTACAGGTCGGCTGCCCGCCCGCACCGGGCGCCGCGGACAACTCACCGGCCAGTTCGAGCGCCCACTCGATGATCGACGTACTCGCCGGGGTCTGCACTCGTGCGGCGAAGTCTTCCATGTATTGCACGTGGGCGGTGATCTCCTCCGGGGCCCACTGATCCATCGGTACGTCGTTGACCGCCGCGGGCGCACCCCGATAGTGCCCGAGCAGTAGGTATTCGGGCATCATCGTCTCCTCGGTGGGCACGGCACGGAACCGGCCGTGATGATCAGGCCCGCTGACGTTCGGCCCGCTGCCGGACCAGTTCCTCGACCGCACTGGGCAGAGTGTTGTCGAAGTCGATGAGCTTCACCCAGGTCGGGGTGATGACGATCCGGACCATGCCGTCGTAGAGCGAGCGGACTTCCGCCTCCCACTCCACGCGCTGTTCGGGGGTCATCTCGTAGCTGCCGTTCATCTGCAGGTATTCCTCGGGGATGCCGTCGACGACGTCGAGTTCGGCATGTCCGCGCAGAAGAAGGATCTTCGGCGGATGAACCTCGGTGTCGATCGTCAGCGCGACCTGAGGATTGTGCCGCAGCGAGTGCAGTTTCGGGGCGTTCTTCGTCGTGCAGAGCACGATCTGCGAGCCGTTCCAGGTGAACGCGATCGGGACGTTGCGCGGGGTGCCGTCCTTGGCGACGTACGCCAGACGCAGCAGGTCGCGGGCCAGCAACTCCCGGCTGATCGGGCGGTCGAGGATTTCGGTGATCTCGTGCTGTTCCATGACTGTCGCTCCTGTGTCGGTGGTCGAGCGGGCCGTTCTCGGTTGCTCGTATCTCTGGGACGGAGCCGGTTCGGCGTTCTCGACATCGGTGGCGAATGTTTGACGAAATCTTTTCGAGGCGTCCGTTCCATCCGAGTCGGTCGATCCCGTGCGTTCCGATGCTCGCACCCCTGGGACGGCGCCGCCCGAGACCGTCGGCGGCGCCACGAGAGTGGTCTAGTATCGAACATGTGTTCGCATCGGATGAGGGGGCGGAGGAAGGGGGCCGTCAGGGGCGGGCGGCGATTTTGCATGCCGACCTGGATTCGTTCTATGCGTCGGTCGAGCAGCGGGACGCACCGGAGTTGCGGGGAAAGCCGGTGATCGTCGGGGGCGGGGTGGTGCTGGCGGCCAGTTACGAGGCGAAGGCGTACGGGGTGCGGACGCCGATGAATGCGCGGCAGGCGTTGCGGCTGTGTCCGCATGCGGTGGTGGTGCCGCCGCGGATGTCCGCCTATGCGCAGGCGAGCCGGGCCGTATTCGAGATCTTCCGCGACACCACGCCGGAGGTCGAGGGCATCTCCATCGACGAGGCCTTTCTCGATGTCGCTGGGCTGCATCGCATTTCGGGCGCCCCGATCGATATCGCGGCCGGATTGCGGGCGCGGGTGCGGGCCGAGGTCGGACTGCCCATCTCGGTCGGCGTGGCGCGAAGCAAATTCCTCGCCAAAGTGGCCAGTGCGGTCTGCAAACCCGACGGCCTGCTGCTGGTGCGTCCCGAGGCCGAACTCGAATTCCTGCATCCGCTGCCGGTCGAACGGCTCTGGGGAGTGGGCGAGGTGACCGCCCGGACATTGCACGAACACGGCATCACCCGGATCGGGCAACTGGCCGATACCGACCCGATGGAGTTGTGCGGTCTGCTCGGTCGCGCCGCCGGTCGGCATCTGCACGCCCTGGCCTGGGCACGCGATCCGCGCCGGGTCGACACCGGTCGCCGGCGCCGATCGATCGGTGCGCAACGCGCGCTGGGGAACCGGCCTCGCACCGATGCCGAGATCGAGGCCTACCTGCACGGCCTGGCGGATCGGCTCGGGCACCGGTTGCGGGCGGCACGACGGATCTGCCGAACCGTGGTGCTGCGCTTACGGTTCGCCGATTTCGGTCGCGCGACCCGTTCGCACACCCTGCCGACCGCCACCGACGACGGGGCGACGATCCTGCAGGCCGCCCGCACTCTGCTCGGCGCCGCTCGCCCCCTGATCGAGGAGCGCGGCATCACCCTCATCGGCCTGGCGCTGACGAACCTGCAGAATACGGATCCGCGGCAGCTGATGCTGCCGTTGGACGCCCGCCCGGACACCACGCTCGACGCGGCACTGGATGCGGTGCGCGACCGCTTCGGCGCCGGAACCGTCACCCGGGCCGCACTGCTCGGGCGCGGTGAGGGCTTGTCGGTGCCGCTGCTCCCCGACTGATTCGCCGGGCCCAGAGTCACTGCGCCGGTAGCAGTCCGCGTGCCACCAGATCATCGAACAGCACCTGGTCGACAGGCGGCACCGCGGCCCGGTCGGCGTAGGTGAACCAGGCGATTTCGGCGATTTCACTGCTCGGCTCGATGGTGCCGGCGTAGTCCGCGGTGTAACAGCTCATTCGCACCGAAACCTCGGTGGCGCCGGGCAATTCGGCCTCGTAGGTGCCGACGTGGGCCACCGATTCCGGAATCAGCACCACGGTGAGCTCCTCGGAGATCTCCCGGATCAGCGTCTGCCGATCGGTCTCCTCCCCCTCGCGCTTGCCGCCGGGAATGTAGAACTCGTCCTTGCCGTCCGGGCGGGCGCACAGGATCCGGCCGTCCTCGATCAGCACCCATGCCACGGTATCGATGAGGCGTCGTGACGATTCGATCCGCATCCGCGCAGCCTACCCGGGTGTACCCCGACCGCCCGAGCCTCGGGCGACGCCTCCGCGGCCGCGTGATAGACAGAGCTGAACGCAGTGATCGGAAGGTGTGGTGCGATGCCGGACAGTACGCAGCCGACGGGTCCGGTGGAGCTGATCGCGCAACGCTTCCGCCGCGGCAGCGCCGCCGGCGAGCATCGCGATGGGGCCCGCCTGGCCCTGGTCATCGAGGGTGGCTCGGCCCGCGGTGTCTATTCGCACGGCATGGTGACCGGTCTGGAAGAACTCGGGGTGCTGCGGTGTTTCGACGCGGTCTACGGCGCCTCGGCCGGCGCGCTGAACGGGGCGTGGCTGCTGTGCGGGCGAGCGGCGCGGGCACGGCGCGCCTGGCATTCCGATGTGGTGCGGCGGGTGATCTCCCCGGCCCGGGCGTTGCGCGGCGGTCGGGTCGTGGACACCCGATATCTGGTGCACACCGTGTACGAGCGCGTCGTCCCGATGGATTTCGCGGCGATCCTCGGCAATGCGGTCACCTTCCACCCGATCGGCACCGATATCGCCGACGGCAGCGCCGTCGATCTGCGCCCACACATCAGCGATATCCCCACCCTGCAGCGCGCGCTGCGCGCCAGCACCTGCATGCCGGTTCTGGCCGGACGTCCCGTGGCGGTGGGCGACGGGCGCTACGTCGACGCCGGACTGTCCGAATCGGTGCCGATCACCACCGCCCGCGCCCAGGGCGCCACCCACATCGTGGTGCTGCGCACCCGGCGGGCCGATGAGAAGCCCAGCGTCCCTTCGGATTTCGAACGGCGCGTGGTCGCGCGGGTGCTCGGCGCTTCGGGCCCGAAAGTGGCCGAGAGCTGGTTCGCCCGCGCCGCGCAATTCGCAGCCGACGAGCACCGCATGACGGCCGACCCGTCGATTCTGCAGATCCGCCCACCCCTGGGCGCGCCAACGATCGGCCGGGTCGCCCGCGATTCCGCGGTTCTGTTGCGCGCCTTGGACCTGGGGCACGCGGCAACCTTGGCGGCGCTCGGCGGCGCGCTCGAATCCGCGGGAGACGTGGCAATCTGAGTCGGCTGCAACTGTCGAATCCACCCGAATCCCGGCAACGACCTGCGGCAACTCCCCTTGCGGATCGAGCCGGCTTACCTGTTCCGGGGCCAAGTCGGGGTTCCGGTAGCAACTGCCGAAAAAACAGCGGATATGGCGTAGCCGCGGTGGGCCGAGGCTGAATCACGGGTTCGGTCTGCGGTGATCGCTGGTTGCTGGTTGGGTTGGCTCCCAACGTTATTGGTTGGTGCCGGAGCTCAGGATTCGTGGCAACGCGGGTGTTCGCGGATGGGGATTTGGCGCGGCTGCGGGAGTTCCCGGAGATCAGCCGCGAGGAGCTGTTTCGGTACTTCACCGTGTCGCCGGCCGATGCCCGCGTTCATCGATCCAGGGCGTGGTCGCGGTCCGGCCGATCGGCTCGGGATTGCGATCGCGTTGTGCACGCTGCCGTGGTTGGGGTTCGGGCCCGATCGCGTGGTGACCGCCCCGCCGGTGGCGGTGGCGCGGCTGGCCGAGCAGTTGAAGGTCCAGCCCACCGAGTCGGGTGATCCGGCCGGCCCGGTGAGCATGGTCGAACGCATCGCCCACGCCCGTGCGCAGGCCCAGTGCGAGACCTACGACCGTCTGGCCCACGAGTTCACTCCGGCCCGCTGCGTCGAGCTGGACGCGCTGCTGGTCACCGATGTGTCGCTGGGGGTCACGCCGCCGCGGTGGACCTGCGGCGAGCGAGATAGATCGCGGCGCCGAGCACAACGACCGCGCTGCCGGTGAGCACCGACAGCGCTGGCAGCGTGCAGGCAAGGACCAGGCAGCCGACCAACCCGACCACGGGGATCAGCCGCGCTGGTCGGCCCTCGGATGGGGTCAGTGTCCAGGCGGCCGCGTTGGCGATCGCGTAGTAGAGCAGTACGCCGAAGGACGAGAACCCGATCGCGGCACGGACATCGGTGGTTGCGGCGGCGATGGCGACGATCGCGCCGACTGCCAGTTCGGCGTGATGCGGCACGCCGAATCGGGGATGGACCGCTGCCAGGGCGTGCGGTAGATGCCGGTCGCGGGCCATCGCCAGCGTCGTGCGCGAGACTCCGAGGATCAGGGCGAGCAGCGAACCGAGCGCGGCGATCACGGCTCCGATGCGCACCACCGGCTCGAGCCAGCCGACACCGGCAGCCGCCACCACGCTCGACAGCGGAGCGATCGTTTCCGACAATCCTTGCGGCCCGAGCACGCTCAGTGCCGCGACAAGCACAACCGCGTACACGAGCAAAGTGATTCCCAAGGCGAGCGGAATCGCGCGGGGAATCGTGCGAGCGGGGTCGCGGACCTCCTCACCGAGGGTGGCGATCCGCGCGTATCCGGCAAAGGCGAAGAACAGCAGTCCCGCTGCCTGCAACACCCCGACAACGGTGATGTCCGAACCCCATTGCAGCCGTGCGGCATCGGCGGTGCCGCAGGTGGAGGACGCGACCACCACCGCGGCGAGCACGGCCAGCACGATCGACACGATCACCCGGGTCAGCAGGGCCGACTTCTGTACACCGCGATAGTTGACCGCGGTCAGCGCGATGACCGCCGCGGCGGCGACGGCGTGGGCCTGCTGCGGCCACGCGTACGCGCCGACAGTCAAGGCCATCGCCGCACATGACGCGGTCTTGCCGACCACGAAACACCATCCGGCCAGATATCCCCAGAACGCGCCGAGCCGTTCGCGGCCATACACATACGTGCCACCCGAGGCCGGATAACGTGCGGCCAACCGCGCCGAAGAGGTCGCATTGCAGTACGCCACCACCGCCGCGACCGCGAGCCCGAGCAACAGGCCCGAGCCCGCTGCCCGCGCCGCCGGAGCCAGGGCGGCGAAGATCCCCGCCCCGATCATGGCGCCGAGCCCGATCACGACAGCATCGCTCAGCCCCAAGCTGCGACGCAGCTCCTCCGTCGCGACCGACCCCGATTTCCTGGACACCATGCTCCTGACGCAGACCGATTCGTAAATACATCAAATGCAGTTGATGTAATCGCTGCTATCCTCGGCCTATGACGTCGACCCGTCAAGCGGTCCCACCGTTTGTTCATCTCGCCGCGCACCCGCTGCGCTGGCAGTTGCTGACCGAGCTGTCGGACAGCGACTATCGCGTGCGAGAGCTGGTGGCCCGCGTGGGCGAGCCACAGAATCTGATCTCCTACCACCTGCGACTACTACGCGACGGTGGCCTCGTCACCGCCACGCGCAGCAGTCACGACGGCCGAGACAGCTACTACCACCTGGACCTGGACCACAGCGCCGAGCTGCTCGCCGGAGCCGGGACAGTACTGCACCCGGCCTTGCGAATGACGCCCGCGCCCACCGCATTCGAACCCTCGACGCCGTTCGCGGTGCTGTTCGTCTGCACCGGCAACAGCGCCCGCTCCGCGATCGCCGAAGAGCTGTTGCGCTTGCGCACGGGCGCCCGAGTCGAGGTGTTCAGCGCCGGAAGCAATCCGAAGCCGGTCATGCATACCGACACGGTGCGAGTGCTGCGGCAAGAGTACGGCATCGACCTGGCCGGCCGCCTTCCCCGCCGCCTCGACACCCTCGCCGATCATCGCTTCGATGCGGTGATCACCCTATGCGACAAGGCCCGGGAGGTCTGTCCGGACTTCGGTGACGACCCTCGATGGATCCACTGGAGCATCCCCGACCCGGCGGCCTCACACGGCAGCGACGACGACACGTACCCGAGGTTTCAAGCCACGGCCGCCGAAATCGACACCCGCATCCGCTATCTGCTGCCGACTCTCACGAAAAGGACTGCCTGATGACATCATCCACCACCGAATACGCCAGCGTCCGCTACCTCGTCGATGACGTCCAGGCAGCGGCCGACTTCTACACCGGCCACCTCGGTTTCACCCTGCACACCTACGCCATCCCCGCTTTCGCCGACGTCGTCCGAGGCCCACTGCGCCTATTGCTTTCGGGCCCAGCCAGTTCCGGCGCACGCGCCACCCCCGCTGACGCCGCCGGACCAGGCGCCAATCGCATCCACCTCGTCGTCGCCGACCTCGACGCCGAGATCGAACGCCTCCGCGCAAGCGACATCGAATTCCGCAGCGACCTGGTCAGCGGCCCAGGCGGCCGCCAAATTCTGCTCGCCGACCCCGCCGGCAACCTGATCGAACTGTTCCAACCGGCCACCGCGGTCAGCAGCACGCCGAGGTGATCGGTCCGGCAGGCGACGCCGTATTACCTTCCTGTGATCGCGCACCCAGTGCACTACTTGGTGGCAAGACGTGTGCTGTCCCGGTCAACTCGGTCGCACCTTCGACGGATATCTGCTCATGCCTGCGGCTTCAACAGCGTCGCCCGAATGCATGCTATACCCCGGATAACGGGCTGTTATCCGGGGCAACCCAGGCGAAGGCGGGGTGATGGCGGCGAAGGTGACCCGGCTGCGAACCCGCCGGCACGGACTCTGCGCGGCCGAGGCGTTCCTGGACACAATCGGATCGCCCAACACCCGTCGCGCCTACGCCATCGCGATCGTCAAGACCGTCGACGCCCTCGACGAGCCCGGCCCGATCGGGCGCTCACGCGCCCTGGAACTCCCGGCGCGCCGCGGTCGGCAAATGGCTGCACTGGTGCGCTCGCGCAGAGGAACTACTCCAGCTCAACATCGAAGACCTGGACCAGACGGGCCGACACGCCCCGGTGAAGTCCAAAGGCGCCGAACCCCGCACCCGCCGCCGCCCACCACAACCGACCGCCGACGCTGAGCTGCGTCTTTTCCATATCCGTTGTTTTTTCGGCGATTGCTACTGGGACCCCAAGTCGTGCCGATGCAGCGCTGGCCGACCGGCAGCGGGAGCAGCTCTCGAAGAGCTCAGCCCAGGTTCAGTTGGTCGCGGCCGGTGGCGCGGGCGAGATGGACGGCTTCGGCCCGGAGTAGCTCCGAGTCGACATGTTCGTCGTCGAACATGCTCACGGTGAGGGTGTTGTCGATGGTTTCCCACGTTCCGGCGATCCGGCCACCGACGAGGACCAGGGGCGAGATCCAGCCGGCGGTCCGGCTGACCTTCGTGCGATGGGCCGGAGGGAGGAGGACCGGATCCGTGGTGCCGGGGCCGAGAACGTATTGGTCGAAGGGACCGAGCAGGCGGACGCTGTCGGTGGGAGTGGTGGCGGCCAGATCGGCGGCGTCCTCGGTGCGGATCCAGGTCCGGCGGCCCTCGACATCGAATTCGGTGAGTTCGGATCCCAGATCGGAGAACCATTGGCGCACAGTGGTTTTGCGCAACACGCCGCGGATGAGCCAGGCGTTGAACGCCTCCGGCGTGCCCGGACCGTAGGCGCCGAGATAGGCGTGGATCAGGCGTGACGCCGCGATGTCGGTGGGCGGCAGGCCGCTCCAATCGCTCACCGCATGCGCCGGGGCGGTGAAGGTCACCGATGATCCGCGAGCGGGCCCGTAACATAGCACCCCCTGCCAGGCCAGCGGTTTCAACAGCGCGCCCCAGCCGGACCGCAACTGCTCACCCATCGCCGCGAAGCGGCGGTCACGTACCAGTTCGTCGACCAGTTCCGTCCGGCTCAGCACGGCGCCGCCGTCGAGCAGTTCGGCGACCGCGTCGGTCAGCGCCTTCACTTCCCCGGGGTCGGCGCCGAAATTGCGTTGCCACGCGGGCTTCTCCCAGGTGCGCGCCGAGGCGATCAGAGCCAGTGCGGCGGCCGCGGTCTCGGGTGTCATCGCGTGCAGCGTGCCGCGCATCGCCCACGTCTTCAGCAGCTCGCCGGCGTCGAGAGCACGGACGAGCTCTCCGGGTGCTCCCCCGCGCCGCACGGCCACCGCGGTCTCCGCGGCGGACGTCACCTGCGCCTGCACCCCGGCCAGTCGCCGCGCCACCGCGACCGCATCCCCGCCGTCACGCGCTTCGACGAAGCCTCGCCGCAATCGCCACGCGAACACCTGACCCCATGTGACCTTCACCGCACCTCCCACGTCCGCACACCCGCCGATCCGCGCGCTCACCTTACGGCTCGCCACCGACAACCACGGAGGCGTGACGCCTCGCACACCTCGAGGGCAATTCATGCGTGTTTGTGCATGTATTGCTAGTCTGTTGCCGTGACTCCTAAATCCGAAGACTCCCCCGAGCCGTTCTGGACGCTGGAGACCCGGCTCGCCTCGGCACTGCTGATCCTGGCCGGATTCGTGGGCGCGGCCGCCTACACCCACTCCGAGGGCTATTTCGTCACGTTCATGACCGGCAACACCGAGCGTGCCGTCATCGGCGGATTTCTCGGCGACTACACCCTCGCGGCCGGCGCCTTCGCCCTGATCGTGTTCTTTCTCGCCGGCGTCCTGGTGGCCTCGATCTGCCGCCGGCACTGGTGGCGCAATCATCCGCACGGCGCGACCATGCTCGCCACCGCCGCCCTCACCGCGGCCGCCGTCCTCGACACGATTCTCTACCGGCACGACTCCGATCTCGGACTGGTGCCGATCCTGCTCGTCTCGTTCGCGATGGGGTCGCTGAACACCTCGTTCGTCAAGAAGGGCGAGGTGTCGATCCCGGTCACCTACGTCACCGGAACCCTGGTGAAATTCGCTCAGGGCGTGGAGCGGCATATGGCCGGCGGCACCCATCGTGAATGGCTGGGCTACGCGGTGCAGTGGCTGTCGTTCGCCGCCGGCGCCTTGATCGGCGGTCTGGTCTCGCTGGTCGTCGAGGGCGGCGACATGCTCTACACCGCCGTCATCGCCTCCGCGATCGTGGCCGCCTACACCTGGCGCGCGGACCTCAGCTGGGTGCAGCGCCATCCCTCGTCGGACTGACGCGCGCTCCTGCGAGTAACGGGCGCGGCCGTGGTATCTGCGCGACCGGCGGCACCGAATCATAGATGTCAGGTCGTCTCGCCGGCCGCGTTCGCGCTGTCGCCGACCCGCCCGGACCTGGGTTGCGGTGGAGGTAGGTCTCAGAGGGTTCGTATCAGAGGGTCAGGCGTCGGAGAAATGAGGTATCCGGTGAACACTGCTGCCGATATCGACGAGATGGGTCCGATCGACTATCTCGTCATCGAGTTTCCCGCCGACCGGCAACCGGACGGATCGGCGTTGCCGCTGCTGCGAGATCTGGTGGACCGCGGTGTCATCCGAGTCCTGGATCTGGCCTTCGTGCACAAGGATGCCGACGGTTCGCTGACCGGGATCGACATCGCCGATGTCGGGTTGACCGGAGACCTGGATGTGACCCTGTTCGCCGAGGCGGCGACCGGGTTGCTCGACGAGGGTGATCTGCGCGAAGCCGGTAACGCCTTGGAGCCCGGCCATTCGGCCGCGGTCCTCCTCTACGAGAACGCGTGGGCGGCCCCACTGGCGGTCGCGTTGCGGCGCAACGGCGCCGAACTCGTCGCGTCCGGTCGCATTCCGGTGCAGGCCATCCTCTCGACCCTCGACAAACTCGAGGCTGATACCTAAGGAGAAGCAGCATGCCCGGACTACTTCGTGGCGTCGCCCGCACCGCGGTGGTCGCCGGAACGGCCACGGCCGTATCCAATCGCGTGTCGCGCCGTCAGGGCCAGCGCTGGGCCGCACAGGAGGAGTATCAGTACCAGCAACAACCGCCGCCGCCCGCACCGAGCGGCGGGGGCACCGACCGCATCGCCGCCCTGAAGCAATTGGGCGAGTTGAAAGCCCAGGGGGTGCTCACCGAGCAGGAATTCGAATCGGAGAAGGCGCGCATTCTCGCGTCGTGACCACCGGGCGCCACCACACGGAGATCAGGAGAAGCAGCATGAAACTCGTCAAGGCGGTAGCAGTGCTGGCGACCGGTGCGGCAGCGCTGATTCCGATCGCCGCATGTTCCTCGGACAACAACAGCAGTCCGGCCACGGTCACCACGACCACGGAGCACGGCGAGCACACCGATATGCGAAGCAGTCTCGCCACCACGGCCTCGTCGGTGGTCGGCTCGGCCCTCAACTCCGCGCAGCAGGCGGTGCAGAACGCGATCAACAGCGTCCTGTCCGCGGCGCCGATCACCTTCGACAAGGGCAGCTCCGATCTGAGCCCGACCGACGTCGCCACGATCAAAGCGGTGGCGCTTCCGCTCAAAGGCAACGACACCGCGGTGAAGATCGAAACCTACGCCGTCGACTCGAACTCCGGGGCGGCCGACTCGCTCGCCGAGGCGCGGGGCAACAACGTCGCCACGGCCCTGCAGAACGAGGGGATCGACAAGGGGCGCATCTCCGTCCACGCGGAGGGCAATCCGATCGAGTCGAACGTGCAGATCGATCAGGCGACGATCTCCGTCACCATGAAATAGCGGTCACCGTTCGGCGTCCGGCTCGCCGCCCTCCGCCTCCGTGCGCGTCGGGCCGGGCATCAGCACCTTGGTGATCGTCGCCGCCCCGACCACCACCAACGACAGCACGAAAAGCCAACTGATGGCGGTGAACACCGGGCCCAGCAGCCCGAACTTGGCCTGCGCGGACGCCGTGATCTTCGGCAGTACCAGACGTCCCGCCGCCCGGACCGCCGTCAGTCCGACAGCTGTCAGGGCCCCGGTCGTCCACAGTGCCGGCCCGCGCAGCTTGCCCAGCGTGAGCAGGTACGCGCAGAGCGTCCACACGATCATCCACACCAGCAACTCGCCGCCGACGGTGAGAGGCAGCCCGAAGTAGCGCAGTCCGGCGAGTTCGCGCACGGCCCCGATGGTCGCCGCCGAGAATGCGACGACGAGCAGGACCACCGGCCAACGCCAGGCATCGCGCAAACCGATCGCCGGCACATCCCACAGCTTGCCGTAGATCCGGGCGAGGGTTTTGGCGAACGAGGCGCCGCTGATCACGACCATCAGCAACCCGACGACCCCGAACGCGGCGAATGTCGGATCGCTTGCCGCGACGACACCGAAGGCGGACCGGAACGTCGCCCGGTCCAGGCCCAGCTGGTCGTCGATCGCGCGGGTCGCGAGATCCAGCTGGGAGAAGACGGACCCGGCGATGATCACGGGCAGCACGCAGGTGAAGATCTTGGCCGCCAGCGTCATCGATCGATCCACGATTTCGATATCGGCGAATTCGCCGATCACCTGCCGGAGCGGCCCGGACCAGGAACCCGGTGAACCCCGGCGCGCCACGGCCGTCGTGGCGCTCAGATTCATCGACCACATAGCGTCGATTCAACTCCGGCCGATGCGTGTGCGCGAGCGCCGAAACAACGATATTCGTGGCCGGGTTATGCGCGCGGGCCGGGTCGCTTGTCCATCAACCGCAGAATGAGCGGGGTGAAGATCAGCTGCATCGCCAGATCCATCTTGCCGCCCGGCACCACGATGCAGTTCGGGCGCGACATGAACGAATCGTGCAGCATCGACAGCAGATACGGGAAATCGATCACCTTCGGATCGGCGAAACGGATCACGACGAAACTCTCGTCGGCGGTCGGAATGCTGCGGGCGGTGAACGGATTCGAGGTGTCCACGGTCGGCACCCGTTGAAAATTGACGTACGTGCGCGAGAACTGCGGGCAGATGTACTTCACGTAGTCGGGCATGCGCCGCAGGATCGTATCGATCACCGCCTCGCTGGAATAGCCTCGCTCGGTCTTATCACGAATGACCTTCTGAATCCATTCCAGGTTCACGATGGGCACCACACCCACCAGCAGATCCGCGTAACGCGCCACATCGACGGTGCCGGTGACCGCGGCGCCGTGCAACCCCTCGTAGAACAGCAGGTCGCTGCCGGGGGCGAGTTCCTCCCACGGCGTGAACGTGCCCGGTTCCAGTCCGAAGGGTTTGGCCTCGGTCTCGTCGTGCAGATATTTGCGTACCAGGCCGACGCCGGACTGGCCGTAATCGCGAAAGAGGCTTTCCAGTTCGGTGAGCAGATTGGCCTCCGGGCCGAAATGCGAGAAATGCAGGTTCAGATCGGCTTCGGCCTCGGCCATCGCCGCCTGCATTTGGCCGCGATCGTAGCGATGGAACGAATCCCCCTCCACGATCGCGGCATTGATGCCCTCCCGCCGGAAGATCTCCTGGAAGGTCCGGGTGACACTGGTCGTTCCAGCGCCGGAGGAACCGGTAATGGCGACCACGGGATGCTTGCGCGACATGACGTCTCGATTCGATCAGCCGGCGTTCAATGGCGCGCCGGTCGGAACAGGGTGCGGGTGCCGAACAACGACGCGTCGAACGGTGGCCCGGCATCGGGTTCACGGTGATAGCGCTCGATCCGGCGCACCTCGTTGAGCGATCCGAAAACCAGCGGGATCTGCTGATGCAGGTGCTCGGGAATCACCTCGAGCACCCGCTCGTGGCCGGTGGTCGCGGCACCGCCGGCCTGTTCGATGACAAAGGCGATGGGATTGGCGCCGTAGAGCAGCGAGACCCGCCCCGGCCGGCCGGGATCGCGGGTGTCGTACGGATACAGGTAGACCCCGCCGCGGGTGAGGATATGGAAGGCGTCGGCGACCAGCGACGCCACCCAGCGCATATTGAAGTCGCGCGACCGCGGCCCCTCCACCCCGTCGAGACATTCGTGCACATAACGCCGCACCGGGCGCTGCCAGAACCGCTCGTTGGCGGCATTGATCGCGAATCCCGAGGTGTCCTCCGGAATGCGCATGCGGGGATGAGTGAGGACGAAGGCGCCGATCTCCCGATCGAGAGTGAATCCGTCGACTCCGCTGCCGGTGGTGAGAACCAGCATCGTCGCCGGGCCGTACAGCGTGAATCCCGCGCACACCTGCCGTACGCCCGGTTGCAGAAAATCCGCCGCCTGCGGCGCCCGCCCGTCCTCCGGTGCGCGCAGCACACTGAATATCGTGCCGACCGGCAGGTTCACGTCGATATTCGAGGAGCCGTCCAGGGGATCGAAGGCCAGCATGTATTTGCCTCGGCGCACCTCCCCCGGCACCGGATGGAATCCGTTCATCTGTTCCGACAGCAGCGCCGACAACGGCCCGCTCGATTCGGATTGCTCCACCATGATGTCGTTGGCGATGGCGTCCATGCGCCGATGCAGGCTCACCGGCGGATCCGTGCCGTCGGTTGCGCCGAGCGCGCCCACGATGCGACCGCGGGTCACCTGATTGGCGATGATCTTCGCCGCGGTGGACACCACATTGAGCAGCGCGGAGAATTCCCCGGAAGAACCGGGATGCCGATGTTCCTGTTCGATCGTGTAGCGGGTGAGGGTTTTCATTCCGTCGGGCATGCCACCTCCTCCGCGGCACGCGCACCATCGCCGAAAACGCTGCTGCCGTAGATGTCTTCGGCCGTCAACGTCATCAGATCGGCCTTGCCGAGCGGGCGATGCTCCTGCACGAGCCGATTGGCCTGGCGCAGCCGGCACCGGTCCACGGCGTTGCGGACACTGCGCGCATTCGCGAACCGCGGCCGCGCCATCCGCGCATCCAGGTAGTCGTCGAAGGCCGCTGCCGCCGAATCGCCGAACCGGAAATTCTGCTGTGCCACCATCACTTCCGCGATCGCCAGCAGTTCCTCGCGCGTGTAGTCCGGGAATTCGATGTGGTGGGCCACGCGCGAGGACAGACCGGGATTCGCGGAGAAGAACGTCTCCATCCGGTCCGGATATCCGGCGAAGATCACCACCAGGCTGGAACGTTCGGTCTCCATCTCCTGCAGCAGGATCTCGATGACCTCCTGTCCGTAGTCCCGTTCGTTCTCCGGCCGGAACAGGTAGTAGGCCTCGTCGATGAACAGCACTCCCCCCGCCGCTTTGGCCAGTGCTTCCTTGGTCTTGGGGGCGGTGTGGCCGATGAACTGGCCCACCAGGTCGTCGCGGGTCACCGTGTGCACCTTCGGTTTCCGGATGTAGCCGAGGGCGTGCAGCATCTCCGCCATCCGCAGGGCGACCGTCGTCTTCCCGGTGCCGGGACCGCCGGTGAAACTCATATGCATGGTGGGACGGTCGGCCTGCAATCCGAACCGCTGCCGGGCCCGGTCGATCAGCAGCAACGCCGCGATCTCGCGCACCCGCTGCTTGACCGTGGCCAGCCCGATCAGTTCCGCATCGAGGCGGGCCAGGGTGTCCTCGACGTTCTTACCGGCCAGATCCGTCGACAGATCGACGGTCGCGTCGTCGGCCAGCGTGATTTCCGACGGGTCGGGATCCGCGGGCGGCTCGATGTGATTCGCACCCGCACCGCTCGCCCCGGGCCGGTACATCCGGAATCCCGATCCGCTGCCCGGTGTGCCGCCGGACATCGCCGGCCTCCCGTCCACCATCGCCTCAGTCCCGGTAGCGCGCGCCCGCGGGCACGTCGGTGGCGTAGGACCGCAGGCCGTAGTGCTGCCGGCGATCCTCGGTCTCGGTGCGTACCACCAGGAAGCCCGGTTCGTCGGCGGGCCGCTGCACCAGGAAACTCAGTGCGGTCGTCTGCCTGCCGTAACTCGCGTCGTAGGCGTTGACGCGGATGTAGTGGTGCGGGAACGTCGAACGGCAGGCGTTCACCTCGGCGAGCACACCGTCGGGTTCGTCGAGGTCGAACAGCGGCAACCCCCACATCTCCCAGTAGACGTTGCGTGGATGCGGATCGTCGGTGTACTCGATCGAGACGGGCCAGTTGTTGAGCAGCGCATAGCGGATCTGAGCGCCGATTTCGGTATCGGTCAGGTCGGGCAGATGGGAGAACGTCCCTTGACGCAGATGCATTGCGTCTCCTTGTGTGTCGTCGGGTCGATCGGGCCGGGCGGTCAGGCGGTGACCGTCGGTACCGCGTCGGGGGCGTCGGTGGAGGTGTAGTCGAAGGTGACATCGCCCCAGGTCGCGAGCGCGACGTCCAGTGACGGACAGATCCTCGCGGCGGCGCGCAGGGCGTCGGGCCCCTCCTTCAGCAGATCGCGACCTTCGTTGCGCGCCTTGACCATTGCCTCCAGGGCGACCCGGTTGGCCTCCGCGCCCGCGGCGATACCCATCGGGTGGCCGATGGTGCCGCCGCCGAACTGCAGGATCGCGTCGTCGCCGAACAGATCCAGCAGTTGATGCATCTGTCCCGCGTGGATTCCGCCCGATGCCACCGGCATCACTCCGGGCAGACTCGCCCAGTCCTGGTCGAAGAAGATGCCGTTGCGTGGATTGGCCGGAATGTGGTTGTCGCGCAACGTATCGTAGAAACCCTTCACCGTGTGCGGGTCCCCCTCGAGCTTGCCGATGACGGTGCCGGCGTGCAGGTGATCCACGCCGATGAGGCGGCACCATTTCGCCAGCACCCGGAAGCTGACACCGTGGGTCTTCTGCCGGGTGAACGTCGAATGCCCGGCCCGGTGCAGATGCAACAGCATGCCGTTGCGCCGCGCCCACTTCGACATCGACTGCATCGCCGTGTAGCCGACGGTGAGGTCCATCATCACGATCACGCTGCCGAGCGATTTCGCGAACTCCGCGCGCTCGTACATATCCTCCATCGTGGCGGCCGTGATATTGAGATAATGACCCTTCAATTCTCCCGTTTCCGCAGTCGCACGGTTCACGCCCTCCATGGCGAACAGATAGCGATCGCGCCATCGCATGAACGGCTGCGAGTTGATGTTCTCGTCGTCCTTGGTGAAATCGAGGCCGCCCTTACATGCCTCGTACACCACCCGTCCGTAGTTGCGCGCCGAGAGGCCGAGTTTCGGCTTCACGGTCGCCCCCAGCAACGGCCGGCCGTACTTGTTCAGATATTCCCGTTCCATAACGATTCCGTGCGGCGGTCCCTGAAAGGTCTTGACATAGGCCACCGGAATACGCATGTCCTCGAGCCGCAATGCCTGGAGCGGTTTGAAACCGAAGACATTGCCGATCACCGAGGACGTGAGATTGGTGATCGAGCCCTCTTCGAAAAGGTCCAGATCATAGGCGATATAGGCGAAATACTCTCCCGGCCGCCCCGGTACCTCCTCGACCCGATAGCATTTGGCCCGGTAGCGGTCGTGCGCGGTGAGCCGGTCGGTCCACACGACAGTCCATGTGGCAGTGGAGGATTCGCCGGCCACGGCAGCTGCCGCCTCGATCGGGTCCACCCCCGGTTGCGGCGTCACCCGGAACACCGCCAGCACATCGGTATCGCACGGTTGATAGTCCGCGTCGTAATAGCCCATCGACGCATACGAGTGCACGCCCGGATCCCAGCGGTCACGAGTCGATTCGTCGGTCATCGGTCCTCCTGTATTTTGCGGGACACCCGCACCCGGTCGGCGTCGCGAGCCGCTGCGCGAATCTCACCTGCGACACCTCTTGGGATGCTGCGGCGAGTGCGCAGATTCAGGATGCGGGCACCGCCCGGCGAGGACAATTCGATTGTTTCCGGTCTCGCTCAACCGAATCGTTGAGTTTGCTACCGTCTGTAGATGGGAACGGTGAGTGCGGTCCGAATGGAAACGTTCCTGGCTGTGGCCCGGCACAACAGCATTCGGCGCGCCGCTGCGCAACTGCACATCACCGAGGCGGCCGCATCGGCGGCGGTGGCACATATCGAAAAGCAGCTCGGCGCGAAACTGATCGCGAAATCCGGACGCGGTATCGCACTCACCGAGGCGGGGCGGGTCTATGCCGAATACTGCCGCAGCATCCTGGGTTTGATGAAAGAGGCGCATGCCGCGGTCCGCCGCGCCGAAACGGGGCGGTTGCGTATCGGGGTGGTGGCGACCGCCGGGGAATACGTACTGCTGCGGCTGCTGGTGTCGTTTCGCGACCGCTACCCCGAGATCGAACTGGGTCTGTCGATCCACCCGCGCGATCTGCTGTTCATCGAATTACAGCACCACGAAACCGATCTCGTGATCGCCGGGCGTCCGCCGCGCGACACCGGACTGGTGGTGCGGGCGCGCCGGCCCAGCCGCCTGGTCGTGGTGGGAGCGCCGGGACGATCCCACGATCCGCGCACCACGACCTGGCTGTTGCGCGGCCCCGGCTCGGGCACCAGGGACACCACATTGGCCCTGCTGGATCGGCTGCAGATCCGCCCACCCGCCCTCACCCTCGGCACCCACGGCGCCGTCCTCGCCGCCGCCCGGGAAGGGCTGGGGATCACGCTGATTCACAGCGACGCGGTGGAAGCCGATGTGGCGCAAGGCAATCTGGTCGTCGTGCCGGTCGAGGGAACACCGCTGGACCGGCCGTGGCATGCGGTGACGACCGGCACCCCGACTCCGGCGGCGCGCCTGTTCGTCGCGCATATGGTCGATCCCGCCCGGGTGGGTGACCACGCCTTCCACCCGACCACCGACCACCCCGCCGGCCCCTTGCCGACCACCTCCGCCGCCCCCGAACCGGCCCCGAAGCGTCATCCGGCCACGCGACGCCCCGGCACCGGACCGGAAGTGTCTCCACGGCCGGAGCCGTAGCGTCACGGCTGCCAGGGATCGGCGCCCATCTCGGGCTTGAGATGGTGCAGATTGGTGATCCGGCGTGCGGATTCCCGCAACTGGCGCCTGTGCTGCTCCAACGCGGGGTCGTTGGTCACCACCGACCGGTGATATCTCTCCGCGATCGCCAGGTGGTTCTCGGCCAGTCGGTTGCCGATGTAGTAGCGGGTGTCGCGACCGGCATTGTTCCACTGGTCCGGAGTGATCCGGCGTATCGCCGTCTCGGAGTCCCAGGATCGCTCGACCAGCCGCACGAAATTGTGATCGATCGCGGCGCCGTCCTCGGGAGCGTTGGCGTGGCGCCTGAAGTTGGCCGCGGCCACCACCGCCTGCGCGGAGAAGGCCTCGTGCGCGCGATCGCCGACGTGGTTGTCGACGGCCATCGACGCGGCGAGCGCCTTTTGCAGCGGGGCGAACCCGTACGGCGACGCGTCCCGGAGACTCGCCTTCTGCACGGCCAATGCCCGCAGCGCGTCGATGACTCCCTGATCGGTGGCTCCGGTCGCCAAAAGGGTGGGAGCGAGGTACAGATCCGGCACCCGGCTGTCGGTCAACCCGTCCAGCGCGTTGGCCACGCCGAGGGTCGACTCCAAACCGTCGCCGCCGGCGCGCGCGAGCGCCTTCTCGCGCCAGTTCAGCCGGTTCAGCTGGAGCCATTGCGCACCCTCGCGGTTCAGGGGCGCGCTGTCCATATTCGCCAGATCCGCGCGCTTGCGCCGTAGCGCGAACGGATTCAGCGGTCCCATGGTGCGCCCGGCGGCCCAGGCGGCGATCGGTGACGAGTTCAAGGTGTTCAGGGCCGCCACGGTGGTCAAAAGCTTCGTCGGAGAATGCCCGCCGGATCCGCCACCGGGCATGCCGAGGGCGGTCTTTCCCCCGGCCCCCGTGGCGAAGCCACCCTGGGTCGCGAGTGCGAATCGGTTGGCGATCCAGTCGTTTCCTCTGTCCAGGTTGAAATCGAGGCGGCGCAGCTGCGTGATCGCGATGATCTCGACACACACGACGATTATCAGAACCGCGAACACCTGGCCCTGCGCCTGGTCGAACAGGCCGCCGAGAAGGACGAGGTATATCCCGAGAAATATAATGAAGGCCACCATTTTGAATCCGGACACGAAGGAATGCACGAGACTTCGCACCAGGTGCGTCTGGGTGGGTCCGTATATGAATCCGCCCGCGGCGAACCCGAATATCGTCATGAACGCGTAGTAAATGGCGTCGAACGCCGTGCGCATGATTTTGAGGGCCATGTAGACGCCGAACAGGATTGTTATCAAGCCGCAGAGGATCAGCACCAGGCCGGTACCGACCTGCGACATCGTCGGATGATCGATGCGGTGGATCGCATCCATGTCATGACAGTTCTCCAGGCCCGAGTGCAGCAGATTCTTGCTGCCGGCCGTGATTCCGGCGGTCCACGCGTTCCGGCACGCGGAATTGCCGTCGATGACATGTCCGAAATTCCATACCTGCACCGGCTTGCGTACCAAGTTGTCCGCCAGGCCGCTCTGGATGTTCTTCACAAATTCACCGGCCGCGGGCATGGATCGGCCTTGCAGGCCTGCTACCACGGCAATGCCGAGGTCGCGGCCCTGGGCCATCAGTCCGTCGGAGGAGAGGACATCGGCCAGCGGGTTCGCCAGGAAGAACGGTCCGGCTATGCCGATGAGAATCATCGTTACCGCTTGTGACGTGGCTTTGGAATGGAATCCGCGCACGACGAACCAGGCCACGACGAGTGCGCCGATGGTTGCCGCGGTGACGAGCATCATCGGAGTCGCCAGCTGTTCGGTGAGTGCGGAGGCCAGCCCGCGCAGCGGGTTTGCCAGCATATCCAGCCATTTGAAGCTGAGGGCCATGCCGATGAGCCATATGGCGGTCGTCATGATGACGACGTACAGGATCAGTTCGAACCCGAGAGCCGCCCACAACACCGTGGTGCCGGGATGCAGTATTCCGGGGTCTTTCGTGGCGAATTGATAGTTCGCCAGCGGGGCCCCGGTGGAATCGTGTATCTGCATCCAACTGACGGCATCCACGGACGAACTGTCGTCTCCGGTATCGGTACCGGGTTGCGCCCGCGCCATTCCGATCATGCCAGGCGGTGCGAGGACGGCCAGCACCGAGAGAAACAGGAAAAGAAAGAGCCGGCGGCGTATCGGCGAAATGCCGGGCTTCGACGGACTCGCCATCGGCTGTGAAGCTGCGGTAATGCGATCGATTCTCATCGGTCGTGCCAACTTCCGGTAAGAGAGCAGCGTTGTAGCCGTGCCGAAAGCCGCCCTTCGACTCGGGGCGTTTTTTACATGCTCGGACTACCCGCCGCTCGCATTGTCGAGGGGGTTCACACAGGTGACGCGCGGCCGGAACCCGAGCCGCCGCAGACAGAATTCGGCTACGGAGCCCAGCGTTCCGGCTTCGATATCAGTGCTGTTGCAGACTGCGATGCCGACAACCAGTGCAACGCAGACGGAAAGGCGTGATCACCCGAGTCGCGTCGTCATCGCAAGCGACGGCGACCGCGTCTCCGGGCGGTGAAACGGCGATCGACGTTACATCGCGAGCTCAGCTCGAGCGCGGGCGTCCCACTCGGGGTTTCGAGTGGTCGAAGCGCTGTGTTGCGCGCGGAGTTCGTTTGCCGCTGTGTTCATCGCCGTCCTGAGTCCGTTAACCCATTATTCAAGTCCAAGATACCCTGTGCCCGAGGCATTTTCGACTCTCCAGGCCTGGGACGCCGGGCCCGGAACGTCCGCCGTCGATCCGGCCGGCAGCGTGTCGCGCGGGAACAGTGCGCAACCGCCGCGCGGAACGCGGCCGGGTCGGCCGAAGAAACACGCGGCGCCGTCGATGAGCAGGCCGAACGCGTCGGGATCGAGCGGGAGGGCATACTTACTGAATCGGATATCGCCGACGGTGCGGCTGCCGACGGTCCCAGCACACGCGTAGGAGCGACAACGCCCATGATCCAGCAGGAGCGCGCACGCAGCGCGGAGGAACTTGCCGAGGCGGCGGATCTGTATTTCGCGCTCGGCAGGATCACCCGGCTCCTGCGGCGCTCCGGCGACCTGGGTTCGCTGAGCCCCGGTTCGGCGGCGGCACTGGGCACGCTGGTGCGCAGCGGTCCGATGCGACTGGGTGATCTGGCCGCCGCCGAACACGTCACCGCCCCCACGATGTCGCGCATCGTGTCGGGTCTGGAGAAGTACGGATACCTCGAACGCACCGCCGACCCGGCCGACGGCAGAGCTCAGTTGCTGACCGTCACCGAACAGGCGAAATCACTGGTCAACGGACTCACATCGGCCCGGATCCAGCGCTTCGCCGCCGCCCTCGACGATATCGATCCGCAGCAGCGCCGCACGCTCGGCGACGCACTGGCCGTGCTCGTCGCACGGCTCGACGACGACGGCTCCCGGTAACGGCTTGACTTGGAGCGCACTCCAAGTCGTAGCGTCGGCCTCGTGAGTTCGCTGGGACTCACCATCCAATCCGATGGCACCTCAGGAGGACCGCTCGCATGATCGCGACCAGGAAACTCGGCGAATTGACCGTCGGCGCACAGGGACTCGGCTGCATGGGCATGAGCCAGGCCTACGGTGTGCGCGACAACGACGAGGAGTCGATCGCCACCATCCATCGCGCCCTCGACCTCGGGGTGACCCTGCTCGACACCGCGAACGTCTACGGCGCCGGCGCCAACGAGGAGTTGGTGGGCCGGGCCATCGCCGGTCGGCGCGACCAGGTGGTCCTCGCGACCAAATTCGGCATCGTGTGGGGCGAGGGCGGGAGCATGGGCGCCCGGGGCGACGCCGCCTACGTCGCGCAGTCCTGCGACGAATCGCTGAAGCGCCTCGGCGTGGACCACATCGACCTGTACTACCAGCACCGCGTCGACCCGAATGTGCCGGTCGAGGAGACCTGGGGCGCGCTGTCGGAGCTGGTCACCGCGGGTAAGGTCCGCTACCTCGGCATCTCCGAGGCTTCCGCGCAGACCATCCGCCGCGCGCACGCCGTACATCCGGTGACCGCACTGCAGAGCGAATGGTCGCTGTGGACGCGCGGTATCGAAGCGGAGGTTCTGCCCACCTGCCGTGAACTCGGCATCGGAATCGTGCCGTTCTCCCCGCTCGGGCGCGGCTTCCTCACCGGCTCGATCACCTCCACCGCCGATCTGCCCGCCGACGACCTGCGCCGCGCGCTGCCCCGATTCGCCGACGACAACATCGACCGCAACCTGGCCGTCGTCGCCGAACTGCGTGCGATGGCGGAGGAAAAGGGCGTGACCGCAGGACAATTGGCGCTGGCCTGGGTCCAGTCCCGCGGTGACGACGTGGTCCCGATTCCGGGCACCAAGCGCCGCACCTATCTCGAGCAGAATGTGGCGGCCACCGAGATCGAGCTCAGCGCCGAGGATCTGGCGCGGATCGAGGCCGCCGCCCCGGCCGACGCCTTCGCCGGAGCCCGGTATCCCGAGCACCTGGCCCGCGCCGCCGGCAAGTAGCGATCAGTGCGGGACGTCGACCGTCAGCGTGACCGGGGTGTCCGCGGCGACCGGCGTCCCCGCCTCCGGCTGCTGTGCGGTGACCGTCCAGGGGGTCGTCGCAGCGCCCGGATCATGCATCACGTCGCGGCCGTCCGCGGTGGTGATACCGGTGACGTCGAAGCACAGCGCCGCACCGACCACGGTCTGTCCCAGTGGCTTCCCGCGGAAGTCGGGTAGCGGACGAGGCCACGGTTGCGCGCCGCAGTCCTGGCCAGCCGCCGCTGCGACGGAACTCGATTGCGCCGCAGCGGATGTCGCGGTGGCGCCGCTCGCCTGGTCGCCGGAGGAGCCGCCGCAGGCCCCGACGGTACAGGCGACAGCGAGCAGGGACGCGGCGAATGCGATGCGGCGCATGAATGTCCTTCGGATCGAACGGCGTGTTCGGCGCCGCCGACCAGCGAACGGACGCGCGTGCAACGCACCCTAATACGCGATCGGTCACCGATCGAATCGGCCGGATCACCGCCCGGATATGCGACGTGGTCGGCGGCCGTTCGGAACGCTCCACAACGCAGACGCCGGGCGGTGAGCTCCGAGGGACAGCGCACGTCTCGAACCCCACCCGATACACCCGATGCCGGCATCGGCGACCACGTGGTTCCGAACGAACCGCCCGAGGGAATTCTGCTCCGAAACGGCGCGCGCAGATAACCTTTCGTGGTTACGAACCGGTGAATATCCAATCACCGTGCGGCAATGACGGATTCGGCGGCCGCCGTCACGATGCGGTGGCGAGGCTCGACACCCTCACGTCGATCGCGGCGAACATCGTCAGCCTGCCGCAGGCGTGGGGCCTGGCCTGATTGTCACCGGCACCGACCGTGCCCGCGTCCCGGCGGGCCCGGGCACGGTGCTGTCGCGGCCGCACGTGCGGCCGGATCCGGACCGGACACTCAACCCTGCAGATATTGCTCGAGGTGCTCGCGCTCGTCCTGCAACTCCGAGATCGCGCTCTTGACCACGTCTCCGATACTGACGATCCCGACCATTCGCCCGTGATCGACGACCGGCAGATGCCGGATCCGATGTTCGGTCATCGTCGCGCGCAAACTCTCCACCCGATCCTCGGGCGAGCAGGTGTGCACGATCGCGGTCATGATGTCGGATACCGGCCGGGTCAACAGCTGCGCACCCTGTCTGTGCAGGCAGCGGACCACATCCCGCTCCGAGACGATCCCGTCCAACGCGCCGCCGGCACCACACACCACCACCGCGCCGACATTGTGTTCGGCCAGCACCGCCAGCAATCTGTCGACCGTCGCCTCCGGCGCGATCGTCACCACATCGGCCCCCTTGTTGCGCAAAACCTCCGAAATTCGCATCGTCCACCGCCCTGTCGAGCCTGTCGTTGTTACGCCCTGCCGGGACAGTTCTGCCACCGAACTGCCGCCGGTTATAAGGATCGCGCGTTTTCTTCGCGGTGACCAGCAACGATTCCGATCGGCACGATCAACCTGGCGGTGAAGCGGGCTGCGAGCGCCACGCCCGGCGCGGGGACCGTTGCCGCCCAAGCTGCCACCGCGGCCGATCCGATGGACGTAGCATCCCAAGCGTGGCCGATGCGAACCGTCCCGCGCTGCGGGTTCTCGTCTACAGCAGCGATGCCGACACCCGTCGCCAGGTGATGCTGGCGCTGGGCAAGCATCCGCATCCCGACCTGCCGCCGTTCGACTACCACGAGACCGCCACCGCGCCGGTGGTGATCGAACAGCTCGACGACGGCGGGATCGACCTGGCGATTCTCGACGGTGAGGCCACACCCACCGGCGGAATGGGGCTGGCCAAACAGCTCAAGGACGAAATCGCCGACTGCCCGCCCATCGTGGTGCTGACCGGCAGGGCCGACGATGCCTGGCTCGCCGCGTGGTCCCGGGCCGAGGCGGCGGTCGCGCATCCGCTGGACCCGTTCCAGCTCACCTCGGCGGTCACCACGGCTCTGAACGCTCGCCCCGCCGCCTGATCAGCGCTTTCCCGGTCGGCCGACAATCTCGTCGGCCGACCGTTTTCGTGCGCGCCGAGGGTCGCGGCGCGCCCGGCTGCGGGGAGGCCATTGCGCTGGTTCGGTCATAAGTGACAGTTCCGAATTCGATCAAACACCGGGGCGGAACCGTGAGTATTCAGAAAGAGCAGTTGTAGGCTGTGCTGTAGCTCACACGAGCGTGGCTGTTGATATGAATGGCGCCCTGCCTGCCCTGTCGTCCCGCGCTCGCGCTCGAGCTGCGCTTCGGGGTGAGACTGGCCCGGCAGACGACGATGTCAGCCCCGCCTCGGCAGTTGCCGGCGAGGGAGAGGGGTTGTGCCGTTGTGAATACCCAGGTGCCGACTCTTGTGCTCGGTGCGATCGCTGCCGCGTTCGCGCTGGGATCGGTGTTGCTGGCGGCCGTGATCGGCCCCAAACGCTACAACCGCGCCAAACTCGAAGCCTACGAATGCGGTATCGAACCCACCCCGCACGCCATCGCCGGCGGGCCGGGAAATGCTGCGGGACAACGCTTTCCGGTGAAGTACTACCTCACCGCGATGCTGTTCATCATCTTCGACATCGAGATCGTATTCCTCTATCCGTGGGCGGTGCACTTCGATGCCCTCGGCGTCTTCGGGTTGGCGGCCATGGCGCTGTTCATTCTCAACGTCTCGGTTGCCTACGCCTACGAGTGGAGGCGCGGCGGCCTGAGCTGGGACTGAACGCGGGCGGGCCGCTCGGCCCGTCGGCACCGCATACCCAACCCGTCGTCCGGCGTCCGCCGGGACCGAGGATTCGCACACGGAAGTGAGAGTTGATCCGAGATGGGGCTCGAGGAGAAATTGCCCAGCGGCTTCCTGCTGAGCACGGTCGAACAGTTCGCCGGATACCTGCGTAAGGGCTCGCTGTGGCCCGCGACGTTCGGGCTGGCCTGCTGCGCGATCGAGATGATGGCCACGGGAGCCGGTCGCTTCGACAGCGCCCGCTTCGGGATGGAGGTCTTCCGCGCCTCCCCCCGGCAGGCGGACCTGATGATCGTCGCCGGCCGGGTCAGCCAGAAGATGGCGCCGGTGCTGCGCCAGGTCTACGACCAGATGACCGAACCCAAATGGGTGCTGGCGATGGGGGTCTGCGCCTCCTCCGGCGGCATGTTCAACAACTACGCCATCGTGCAGGGTGTCGATCATGTTGTGCCCGTGGACATCTACCTACCCGGTTGCCCACCGCGTCCGGAGATGCTGCTGCACGCCATCTTGACACTGCACGAGAAGATCCAGCAGATGCCGCTGGGTGTCGACCGCGCCGAGGCCGTGCGCGCGGCCGAGGCCGCCGCGCTCGCCTCCACCCCCACGATCCGGATGGAGGGATTGCTGCGATGAGCCTGGACGCACCGCGCAGCGCCGGCGATCCGCACGACAGCCCCGCGGACACCGAATCCTCCCCCGGCGCGGGCGGTTCCGGCCCGGCCGGCGAACCGGCGATCGAACCCGAATCGCGCGGCCCCTCCCCCGACCGTCCCGACGACGAGGTCATCGGCGTGCGCCGCGGCATGTTCGGCGTCCGGGGCACCGGTGACACCTCCGGGTACGGACGGCTGGTGCGGACCGTCGCGCTGCCCGGCAGTACCCCCGCGCCCTACGGTTCCTATTTCGACGAGGTGGTCGCCGCCCTGGCACAGTCGGTGGGAGACGAGGTATTTCGCGCCGCGATCGAGAAGATCGTGGTCTTCGCCGGGGAACTGACCCTGCACGTGCGGCGGGAACGGGTGGTGGAGGTGGCGCGCGCGCTGCGCGACGACGCGGCGTTGCGCTTCGAACTGTGCCTCGGCGTGAACGGCGTGCACTATCCGGACGACACGGGACGCGAACTGCACGCCGCCTATCACCTGCTGTCGATCACGCACAACCGCCGGGTGCGGGTCGAGGTGTCGGTACCGGATTCGGATCCGCATATGCCCTCGCTGTTCGCGGTGTATCCGACCACCGACTGGCACGAGCGCGAAACCTACGACTTCTTCGGCATCGTCTTCGACGGGCACCCGTCGCTGACGCGGATCATGATGCCCGACGACTGGCGTGGACATCCGCAGCGCAAGGACTACCCGCTCGGCGGGATCCCGGTCGAGTACAAGGGCGCGCGTATTCCGCCGCCGGACCAGCGGAGGACCTACAGCTGATGAACCACACCGAAATCACCGGCGCCGCAACGGATCCGGTCGCCGAGAGCCCGGCGGTCACGGTCGTCGGACAGGACTGGGACGATGTGCGCGAGGCCCTCGACGGCGCCGCGGAAGAGCGCATCGTCGTCAATATGGGGCCACAGCATCCGTCCACGCACGGCGTGCTGCGGCTGATCCTCGAGATCGAGGGCGAAACGGTCACCGAGGCGCGCTGCGGAATCGGCTACCTGCACACCGGCATCGAGAAGAATCTCGAGTTCCGCAACTGGGTGCAGGGCGTCACGTTCGTGACCCGGATGGACTACCTGTCCCCGCTGTTCAACGAGACGGCCTACTGCCTGGCCGTGGAGCGGCTGCTCGGCATCACCGACGATATTCCCGAGCGGGTGAACATCGTCCGCGTCATGCTGATGGAACTCAACCGCATCTCCTCGCATCTGGTCGCGCTGGCCACCGGAGGTATGGAACTCGGCGCGCTGACGCCGATGCTGTTCGGCTTCCGCGAGCGCGAGCTGATCCTCGACATCTTCGAAACGGTCACCGGACTGCGGATGAACCACGCCTACATCCGTCCGGGCGGACTGGCACAGGATCTGCCGCCCGACGCGGTGGGCAAGATCCGGGATCTGCTGGCGCTCATGCCGAAACGGTTGCGCGATATGGAGTTGCTGCTCAACGAGAACCCGATCTTCAAGGCGCGCACGCGCGGCATCGGATATCTCGACCTGGCCTCGTGTATGGCTCTGGGAGTGACGGGCCCGGTCCTGCGCTCGACCGGACTGCCGCACGATCTGCGCAAGTCGCAGCCGTACTGCGGCTACGAGGACTACGAGTTCGACGTCATGACCGACACCGGATGCGACTGCTACGGCCGCTACCTGATCCGCATCAAGGAGATGAAGGAGTCGCTGAAGATCGTCGAGCAGTGCCTCGACAAACTCCGCCCGGGCCCGGTCATGGTGTCGGACAAGAAGATCGCGTGGCCGGCCGATCTGAAGCTGGGGCCCGACGGCCTCGGCAATTCCGCCGAACATATCGGCACCATCATGGGCACGTCGATGGAGGCGCTGATCCACCACTTCAAGCTCGTCACCGAGGGTATGCGGGTGCCGCCCGGCCAGGTGTACACATCGGTGGAATCCCCGCGCGGCGAACTCGGCGTCCACATGGTCTCCGACGGCGGAACCCGGCCCTACCGCGTGCATTTCCGCGATCCCTCGTTCACGAATCTGCAGGCCGTGGCGGCGATGTGCGAAGGCGGCATGGTCGCCGACGTGATCGCCTCGGTGGCCAGCATCGACCCGGTGATGGGTGGTGTCGACCGATGACAGCCGAACCGATTCCCGCGACCGCGACCGGTCGCGACCCGATCCTGCTGCAGTTGTCGCAGCGGCCCGTCCCCTACCCGCCGCAGGTACAGGAGAATCTGCGGGCGGAGGCACGGGAGATCATCGATCGCTATCCGCACTCGCGCTCGGCGCTGCTGCCGCTGTTGCATCTGGTGCAGAGCGTCGAAGGATATGTCAGCGGCACCGGGATCGCGTTCTGCGCCGAACAACTCGGGCTCACCGACGCCGAAGTGACCGCGGTCGCCACCTTCTACTCGATGTATCGCCGCACCCCGACCGGGGACTATCACGTCGGAGTCTGCACCAATACGCTGTGCGCGGTCATGGGCGGCGACGAGATCCTGGCCGCGCTCACCCGACATCTGGAGATCACCCCCGGGGAAACGACCGCGGACGGGTCCATCACGCTGGAACATCTGGAGTGCAACGCCGCCTGCGATTACGCCCCGGTCGTCATGGTGAACTGGGAATTTTTCGACAACCAGACCCCGGAGTCGGCCCGCGCGCTCGCCGACGCGCTGCGAGCCGGACGCGAGGTCACCGGCACGCGCAGCGCCGCACCGTTGTGCAGCTTCCGCGAAACGGCCCGCATCCTCGCCGGATTCCCGGATCGGCGGCCCGACGCCAACGAGGGCACCCCCGGAGAAGCCACGCTCGCCGGTCTGCGCGTGGCGGCCGAGCAGTCGACACCTGCTGCACCGCAGGGTGATTCGGATAGCGAACAGGGGGAACGGTGATGACGCTCGCGCCCGTACTCACCCGCTACTGGGATCAGCCGCAATCGTGGACCCTCGACACCTACCGGGCACACGACGGCTATCGCGCCCTGTCCCGGGCGCTGGGCATGCATCCCGACGAGGTCATCGCCACGGTGAAGGACGCCGGGCTGCGCGGCCGCGGCGGCGCCGGATTTCCCACCGGCATGAAATGGGGTTTCATCCCGCAGGATCCCGAGGGCTCGCCGGCGGCCGGTAAGCCGCACTACCTGGTGGTCAACGCCGACGAATCCGAGCCCGGCACCTGCAAGGACATCCCGTTGATGATGGCGACCCCGCATGTGCTGGTCGAGGGCGCCATCATCGCCGCCTACGCGATCCGCGCCGCCCATGCGTTCATCTATCTGCGCGGCGAGGTCGTGCCGGTGCTGCGCCGGCTCCAAGCCGCTGTCGAAGAGGCTTATGCCGCAGGCTATCTGGGCCGCGACATTCTCGGTTCGGGCTTCGATCTCGACCTGATCGTGCACGCCGGTGCCGGCGCCTACATCTGCGGTGAGGAAACCGCCCTGCTGGATTCGCTCGAGGGCCGCCGCGGCCAGCCTCGCCTGCGCCCGCCCTTCCCCGCCGTCGCCGGCCTGTACGCGTGCCCGACCGTGGTCAACAATGTGGAGTCGATCGCGAGTGTGCCGGCCATCCTGCACAACGGCGTCGAATGGTTCCGTTCGATGGGGTCGGAGAAATCGCCGGGCTTCACCCTGTACTCACTGTCCGGACACGTCACCCGGCCGGGACAGTACGAGGCGCCGCTGGGTGTGACGCTGCGCGAACTTCTCGGTTACGCCGGCGGCGTGCGCGCCGGGCACACCCTGAAGTTCTGGACTCCCGGCGGCTCCTCCACGCCCTTGTTCACCGCCGAACACCTCGATGTGCCGCTGGACTACGAGAACGTGGGTGCGGCCGGATCCATGTTGGGCACCAAGGCATTACAGATCTTCGACGACACCACCTGCGTGGTACGCGCGGTCCTGCGCTGGACCGAGTTCTACGCCCACGAATCCTGCGGAAAATGCACCCCCTGCCGGGAGGGCACCTACTGGCTGGTGCAGCTGCTGCAACGGCTGGAGTCCGGCGGCGGTACCGCCGCCGATCTGGACACCCTGCTCGATATAGCCGACAACATCAACGGCAAATCGTTCTGTGCGCTCGGGGATGGTGCGGCCAGCCCGATCGTGTCCTCGCTCAGATACTTCCGCGACGAATACGCCGAGCACATCCGGCTGGGCCGGTGCCCGTTCGATCCCGCTCGCTCGACCGCCTGGGCCGGCGCCACGGCCGCGACCGCAGCGACGCCTGCCGAAGGAGTGCGATGACCGCGACAGTGAGCCACGACAGCAGTGGCGTCATCCCCCAGGACATGGTCACCGTCACCATCGACGGCACGACGATCGCGGTGCCCACCGGAACGTTGCTCATCCGGGCGGCCGAACTCGTCGGAATCCAGATCCCCCGGTTCTGCGATCATCCGCTGCTCGATCCGGTCGGGGCGTGCCGGCAGTGCCTGGTCGAGGTGGAGGGGCAGCGCAAGCCCGTCGCCTCCTGCACGATGGCCGTCACCGACGGGATGATCGCCCACACCCAGATCAGTTCGCCGGCCGCGCAGAAGGCGCAGGCCGGGGTGATGGAGCTGCTGCTGATCAACCATCCGCTGGATTGCCCGGTCTGCGACAAGGGCGGGGAATGCCCGCTGCAGAACCAGGCGATGTCCAGCGGCCGGCCCGAATCACGCTTCGAAGGGGTGAAACGCACCTACCCCAAACCGATTCCGCTCTCACCCGCGGTGCTGCTGGATCGGGAGCGGTGCGTGCTGTGCGCCCGCTGCACCCGGTTCTCACAGCAGATCGCCGGTGATCCGTTCATCGAGTTGATGGACCGCGGCGCACTGCAGCAGGTCGGGATCGCCGACGGCGAGCCGATGGACTCCTACTTCTCCGGCAACACCGTCCAGATCTGCCCGGTCGGCGCCCTCACCGGCACCACCTACCGCTTCCGCGCCCGCCCCTTCGACCTGGTCTCGAGTCCGGCGGTGTGTGAGCACTGCGCCGCCGGGTGCGCCCAGCGCACCGACCACCGCCGCGGAAAAGTGCTGCGCCGCTTGGCCGGTGATGATCCGCAGGTCAACGAGGAATGGAATTGCGACAAGGGCCGGTGGGCCTTCACCTACGCGACCGAACCCGACCGGATCACCACTCCCCTGATCCGCGACGACAGCGGCGTCCTCGTTCCGGCCTCGTGGTCGGAGGCGCTCGCGCGAGCGGGTGCGGGACTGGCCGCCGCCCGCGGGAACGCCGGAGTGCTGGTGGGCGGCCGGGCCACCGTCGAGGACGCCTACGCGTACGCCAAATTCGCGCGTATCGCACTGGGCACCAACGACATTGATTTCCGTGCTCGCGCCCATTCCGCCGAGGAAGCCGAATTCCTGGCCGCGGCGATCGCCGGACAAGGGGTGCGGGTGGACTACGGGGCGCTGGATTCGGCGCCGGTCGCCCTGCTCGCCGGACTCGAACCCGAAGAGGAATGCCCGATCCTGCATCTGCGGCTGCGCAAGGCCGCCCGCACCTCGGCGACTGCGATCTATTCGATGGCCGCTTATGCGAGCCGGGGCCTGAACCGGATATCGGGGCGGTTGATTCCTACCGTGCCCGGCGACGAAGCGCGGCTCTTGCAGGCGCTGGCGGTCTCGGGCGCCGGATACGAATGTCCGCCCGATCCGTCGGGGCTGGACGAACTCGCCCGCGCGCTGCGCCGTCGCGGTGCGGTGATCCTGGCCGGCGAACGGCTGGCCGCACTCCCCGGTGCGCTGTCGGCGGTGGCGGCATTGGCCGAGACCACCGGCGCCGCGCTCGCATGGGTGCCGCGCCGCGCCGGGGAACGTGGCGCGCTCGAGGCGGGAGCGCTGCCCGGTCTGCTGCCGGGCGGTCGCCCGATCGCGAATGCGCGTGCGCGCCAACAGGTTCAGCGGATCTGGCAGGTCGACGAACTGCCGACCACACCCGGTCGCGATACCGCCGCGATCCTCGACGCCGGCCGTCACCCCGGCGCGCTGCTGATCGGCGGTGTGGAGATCGCCGATCTGCCCGATCCCCGCGCCGCCCGGGCCGCCCTCGAGGCCGCCGCCTTCGTGGTCAGCCTGGAATTGCGGCACAGCGAGGTCACCGAGCGGGCCGATGTGGTGTTCCCCGTCGCCTCGGCCATGGAGAAGGCGGGAACATACCTGACCTGGGAGGGCCGGCCGCGGCCGTTCGGCGCCGCTCTCGGTGATGCGACGGTGCGGCGGCAGGCTGCTCCGCTGGCCGATCATCGCGTGCTGCATTCGCTGGCCGACGAGATGGGTGTGCGACTGGGCTTGCCGACGGTGGAGGCCGCCCGCGCGGAATTGGACGCCCTGGGTGTCTGGGACGGGCCGCGGCCGCAGCCCCCGGCGCATCCGTCGGCCGCACTACCGGATACCGAAACCGGCACCGCCATCCTCGCCGGCTGGCGCATGCTGCTCGACAACGGCCGCATGCAGGACGGTGAACCGAATCTCGCCGGCACGGCACGGCCCGCGGTGCTGCGGCTGTCGCCGGCCACCGCCGCCGAAATCGGCTCGGCCACCGGCGATTCGGTGCGGATCAGCACCGGGCACGGTCGCATCGTGCTGCCGCTCGAGATCACCGAGATGCCCGATCGCGTCGCCTGGCTGCCGTGGAATTCGGCGGAGTCGACGGTCAACGACCGGCTCACCACCGCCCTCGGTCACCGCGTGCGCATCCAACGGGAGGACCCCCATGAGTGAGATGTCACCGGCTGTGCTGGTCTCGGCCCCGGCCGATCTGTCCGCGTTCGGCCACGACCCGTGGTGGCTGGTCGTGGTCAAATCCATCGGTATCTTCATCTTCCTGCTGCTCATCCCGCTGCTCGCGGTGGTGATCGAGCGCAAGGTGGTGGCCTGGATGCAGATGCGGGTCGGACCCAATCGGGTCGGGCCGCGCGGTTCGCTGCAATCCATCGCCGACGGGGTGAAGATGCTCCTCAAAGAGGACATCGTCCCGGCGATGGTCGACAAGCCCATCTACATTCTGGCGCCGATCGTCGCGTTGATTCCGGCGGTGATGGCGTTCGCGGTGATACCGCTCGGACCGGAGGTGTCGATCTTCGGCACCCGCACACCGCTGCAGTTGACCGATATGCCGGTGGGGGTGCTCTATATCCTCGCGATGACCTCGATCGGGGTCTACGGCATCGTGCTGGCGGGATGGTCGTCGGGATCGACGTATCCGCTGCTCGGTGGTCTGCGGTCGACCGCGCAGGTGATTTCCTACGAGATCGCGATGGCGGCCTGTTTCGCGGCGGTGTTCCTGCTGGCCGGGACCATGTCCACCTCCGGCATCGTGGATCGGCAGTGGGGCACCTGGAACATTTGGCTGCTGCTGCCGTCGTTCGTCATCTACGCGGTGGCGATGGTCGGCGAAACCAACCGCGCCCCCTTCGATCTCCCCGAAGCCGAGGGTGAACTCGTCGGCGGTTTCCACACCGAATACTCGTCGCTGAAATTCGCGATGTTCATGATGGCCGAATACATCAACATGGGCACCGTCTCGGCGCTGGCCACCACACTGTTCTTCGGCGGCTGGCACGCACCCTTCCCGCTGAACCTGTGGGACGGCGCGAATTCGGGCTGGTGGCCGCTGCTGTGGTTCACGCTGAAGGTCTGGACGTTCCTGTTCGTCTTCATCTGGTTGCGCGGGACGCTGCCGCGGCTGCGCTACGACCAGTTCATGAATCTCGGCTGGAAGTTGCTCATTCCGGTGTCGCTGCTGTGGGTGATGATCGTGGCGACGCTGAAGGTGGTGCAGGACAACGGCCACGACGTGCAGACCACGGGCCTCGTGATCGCCGGCGTGATCATCTCGGTGGGCCTGCTGGCGACAATGCTGCGCGCCGGGCGTGCCGGTGACAATATCGCACCGGAAACCACTGGGACGCAACAGTTCTCGGACTTCCCGGTGCCGCCGATGCCCGAGACCGCGCCGCCTGCCACCAAAGCCGGTCTGCTGGAACCCATCGGCGGATTCTGGGTCACCTTCGTCACGATGTTCAAGAAGAAGAACACCGAGTTCTACCCCGAGGAGAAGGTGCCGACCGCGCCGCGCTACCACGGCCGCCACCAGCTCAACCGCCATCCCGACGGCCTGGAGAAGTGCATCGGCTGCGAACTGTGCGCGTGGGCCTGCCCGGCGGACGCGATCTACGTCGAGGGCGCCGACAACACCGACAGCGAGCGCTACTCCCCCGGCGAGCGCTACGGCCGCGTCTACCAGATCAACTATCTGCGCTGCATCGGCTGCGGACTGTGCATCGAGGCGTGCCCCACGCGGGCATTGACGATGACCAACGAATACGAGATGGCCGACGACAATCGCGCCGATCTGATCTACGAGAAGGACCGGCTGCTCGCCCCGCTGGGCGACGGGATGATCGCCCCGCCGCACGCCGCCTATCCGGGCGCCACCGAGGAGGACTACTACCTGGGCGCCGTCCCCGCCGCCCCCGGCACCGACCGCGATACCGGGCTCCGTCCCACCGGCACCACCGCCGCGGACACCGGTCTCGAACCGGCCGCCACCGGTGCCCAAGGAGGTGCGCAATGACCCCGGCCGCGAATGTGCTTGCCGCCGAAGCTGCCACCCGTACCTCGACCGGGGAGGCGGTGCTGTTCTGGGTCCTGGCCGTGGTCGCGGTGGCGGGTGGTCTCGGCATGGTGTGTGCCCGCAAGGCCGTGCACTCCGCGCTGTGCCTGGCGGCCACCATGATCACCCTGTCGGTGTTCTACATCGCCCAGGACGCTTTGTTCCTGGGCGTCGTGCAGATCGTGGTGTACACGGGCGCGGTCATGATGTTGTTCCTGTTCGTCCTGATGCTCGTCGGCGTCGATTCGGCCGAATCGCTGCGGGAGACGTTGCGCGGGCACCGCATCGCCGTCGTCGTGGTGGGTGTCGGATTCGGGCTGCTGCTGATCGGGGCGATCGCCCGGGGCGTGCGCGACGATTCGGTCGCGGCCACCGGTCCCGGATTCGGCGCCGACCCGATCGGCGCGCTGGCCGAGCTGATCTTCGTGCGTTACGTGTGGGCCTTCGAACTCACCGGCGCGCTGCTGATCACCGCCACCATCGGCGCGATGATCCTCGCGCATCGGGAACGGTTCGGTCCGCGCACCGGGCAGCGCGAACAATCGCAGCGGCGCCTGCGCGAAGGCCACCGCATCACGCCCCTGCCCACCCCCGGTGTCTATGCCCGCCACAACGCCGTCGACGTGCCGGCCCGGCTGCCCGACGGCTCGTTCGCCGAACTGTCGGTGAGCACCATCCTGCGCCATCGCCGCCGCCGCGCCCACACCGAGGACGCGGTGATCGGTATGGGAGAAGGCAACGGCGGCAACGGCACCGGATCGAACGGCAGTGAATCGAACGGCGGTGGCGAGAACGGACGCAGCGACAGCAACGGCGCCCATGCGACCGGCGACAACGAGAGGAAGGCTCCGCGGTGAATCCGGACAACTACCTGTATCTGTCCGCCCTGCTGTTCACCATCGGCGCGGCCGGGGTGCTGGTGCGGCGCAACGCGATCGTGGTGTTCATGTGCATCGAATTGATGCTCAACGCGGTCAATCTCGCCTTCGTCACCTTCGCCCGGCAGCACCACAACCTCGATGGGCAGGTGTTCGCGTTCTTCACGATGGTCGTCGCCGCGGCCGAAGTCGTCGTGGGCCTGGCGATCATCATGACCATCTTCCGCACCCGCCGCTCGACCTCGGTCGACGACGCCAACCTGTTGAAGTACTGACGTGGGTACCGGGAATCTGCTCTGGCTGCTGCCGGCCCTCCCCGCCGCCGGCGCGCTGATCCTGCTGCTGGCAGGACACCTGAGCGACCGCTGGGGGCATTGGCTGGGCTGCGCGACCGCGGTCGCCTCGTTCGGCGTGGCGGTGTGGGCGTTCGCCGAGATGCTCGGCCGCGCCGGCGCCGATCGAGCGGTGTCACACAACTTCTTCAGCTGGATACCGGTGGCCGGACTGCAGGCGGAGTTCTCGCTGCAACTCGATCAGCTGACGATGTGTTTCGTCCTGCTGATCACCGGCGTCGGCTCGCTGATCCACATCTACTCGGTCGGCTATATGAGCCACGATCCGGCGCGGCGGCGGTTCTTCGCCTACCTCAATCTGTTCCTGGCCGCGATGCTGATCCTCGTCATGGCCGACAACTATCTGGTGCTCTATCTCGGCTGGGAGGGCGTGGGCCTGGCCTCGTATCTGCTGATCGGGTTCTGGCACGAGAAGCCGTCCGCGGCCGCGGCGGCGAAGAAGGCCTTCGTGGTCAACCGCGTCGGCGACATGGGGCTGGCGATCGCGCTGTTCCTGATGTTCGCCACCTTCGGTTCGGTGGATTTCGGGCACGTGTTCGCCGGTGTCCCGCAGGCGAGCGAAGGCACCCTCACCGCTCTGGGCCTGCTGTTGCTGCTCGGCGCGTGCGGTAAATCCGCGCAGGTGCCGCTGCAGTCCTGGCTCGGCGACGCGATGGAAGGCCCGACTCCGGTGTCGGCCCTCATCCACGCCGCCACCATGGTGACCGCGGGTGTGTATCTGATCGCGCGGTCGAACGCGATCTTCGACGCGGCCCCGGCGGCGCGCGCGGGCGTGCTGGTGGTGGGCGCGGTGACGCTGCTGTTCGGCGCCGTGATCGGCTGTGCGAAGGACGACATCAAGAAGGCGCTGGCGGCGTCCACGATGAGTCAGATCGGCTATATGGTGCTGGCCGCCGGACTGGGCCCCGCCGGATATGCCGTGGCGATCATGCATCTGCTCACCCACGGCTTCTTCAAGGCCGGATTGTTCCTCGGCGCCGGATCGGTCATGCACGCGATGAACGACGAGACGGATATGCGCCGTTACGGCGGGCTGCGAAAGTACCTGCCCATCACGTTCGTCACCTTCGGGCTCGGCTATCTGGCGATCATCGGGGTGCCGCCGTTCGCGGGGTTCTTCTCCAAGGATCGGATCATCGAGGCCGCGTTCGGCTACGGCGGCGCGAACGGCATCACCCTCGGCGCCGCCGCGCTGCTCGGCGCCGGGATCACCGCCTTCTATATGACGCGCGTGATGTTGTTGACGTTCTTCGGCGAAAAGCGTTGGACTGCGGACGATTCCGAGCCGCAGCCGCATCCGCACGAAGCCCCCGCGGTGATGACCGGCCCGATGATCGTGCTGGCGATCGGCTCGGTGTTCTCCGGCGGAGTGTTCGTCTTCGGATCGTCGCTGCAGAACTGGCTGGCACCGGTGGTCGGCACCGAACACGCCGAAAGCGCCGTGCCGGCGTGGGCGGTCACCGTGGCCGCGCTGGTCGTGGTCGCGATCGGTGTCGCGGTCGCCTACCGCCAGTACGCGCGACGGCCGGTGCCGCGCACCGCCCCGCAGGAGGTCACACCATTGACCGTCGCGGCTCGCCGCGATCTGTACGGCGACGCGTTCAACGAAGCCGCGTTCATGCGTCCGGGCACCCACCTGACCCGCTCGCTGGTCTTCCTCGACAACCGCGGTATCGACGGCATCGTCAACACCACGGCCGCGGTGATCGGCGGCCTGTCGGCGCGAATCCGGCGCGTGCAAACGGGTTTCGTGCGCTCGTACGCCCTGTCCATGTTCACCGGCGCGGCCCTGGTGGTCGCGGCCCTGCTGGCGGTGAGGTTGCTGTGACGGAGTATCCCTGGCTGACCACACTGTGGGTGCTGCCTCTGGCCGGCGCCGTCGTCGTGCTGGCCGTTCCGGCCGGCCGGCGCACGGTGGCCCGGGTGACCGGACTCGTGTTGTCGCTGGCCACCTTGGCCGTCGCGATCGTGGTCGCGGTGCGGTTCGATCCCGGCGGCCCGCAATACCAACTCGTCGAATCACACCGCTGGATACCGGCTTTCGGCGCCGGCTACACCCTCGGCGTCGACGGCATCGCGCTGGTGCTGCTGCTGTTGACCGCCGCACTGGTGCCGCTGCTGATCCTCGCCGGATGGAAGGACGACCGCGAAGCGGGCGGCGGGCGGCGGGTCGCGCACATCTACGTCGCGCTCACCCTGATCGTCGAGTCGATGGTGCTGATCTCGTTCGTCTCGCTCGACATCCTGCTGTTCTACGTGTTCTTCGAGGTCATGCTGATCCCGATGTATTTCCTCATCGGCGGATTCGGGCCCCGCACCAGCGGCGGTGAATCGGCGGCCGCGGAACTGGCACTGCGGCAGCAGCGTTCGCGCGCGGCGGTGAAATTCCTGCTGTACAACCTGTTCGGCGGCCTGATCATGCTGGCCGCCGTGATCGGGCTCTACGTACTCACCGCACGGGCACATCTCGGCGGTGCGGGTGGCACCTTCGATTTCCGGGCGGTCACGGCGGCGGCGAATTCCGGGCAGCTCGGCGCCGGTCCGGCCGTGCTCAACGCGCTGTTCCTCGGCTTCATGTTCGCCTTCGCGGTGAAGGCGCCGCTGTGGCCGCTGCACACCTGGCTGCCCGGCGCGGCGGTGTCGGCCACACCGGCGAGCGCGGTACTGATGATGGCGGTGGTCGACAAGGTCGGCACCTTCGGCATGCTGCGCTACTGCCTGCTGCTGTTCCCGGCCGCCTCGACCACCTACGCGCCGATGATCAGCGTGCTGGCGGTGATCGGCATCCTCTACGGCGCGCTGCTGGCCATCGGGCAGACCGATGTGATGCGCCTGATCGCCTACACCTCGATCTCGCATTTCGGCTTCATCATCCTCGGCATCTTCGCGATGACCAATCAAGGCGGGTCGGGTGCGACGCTGTACATGGTCAACCACGGCATCTCGACCGCGGCGCTGTTCCTCATCGCGGGATTCCTGGTGTCGCGCCGCGGAACTCGGGTGATCGCGGAATTCGGCGGGGTACAGAAGGTGGCGCCGGTACTGGCTGGCACCTTCCTGATCGCGGGCCTGGCGACGCTCTCACTGCCCGGCCTCGCGCCGTTCGTGAGCGAATTCCTCGTCCTGGCCGGCACGTTCACCCGCTATCCGGTGGCGGCCGTGTTCGCCAGCGGCGCACTGGTGCTGGCGGCGCTGTACGTGCTGTGGATGTACCAGCGCATGATGACCGGACCGGTCCGCAAGGGCAATGAGCGATTGCAGGATCTGCTGCCGCGCGAACTGCTGGTCGTGGTGCCGCTGCTGGCGGCGTTGCTGGTCCTCGGCGCGTATCCGAAACCGGTTCTCGACCGGATCAATCCGGCGGTGGCCGGCACGCTCACCACCATCGGCAAACACGATCCGGCGCCTACGGTCGCGCCGGATGCCGCGACCGTACCGGCCGCGACCACTCCGAGCGGAGGTAACCACCGGTGAATCAGCTTCTGGCCGCGACGGTTCCGGCTCCTTCGATCGAATATCACGCTTTGGGACCGATGCTCGTCGTCTTCGGTGTGGCCGTCGCCGGGGTGATCGCCGAGGCGTTCCTGCCCCGGTCGTGGCGCTATCCGGTCCATCTGGTGCTCGCGCTGGGCGGTTTGGTGGCGGCATTGGTGGCCGTGATCGCGCTCGCCGGGACTCATGCCACGGTGGCAGTCGGCGCGGTCGCCGTCGACAACGTGACGCTGATGCTGCAGGGCACCATCCTGGTGGTGGCGATTCTCGCGGTCGCGCTGATGGCCGAACGCGGTATCGAACCGCGGCTGGCGCGCGAAAGCCGGGAGGGCCCCGGGACCTGGAGCCGGGCGGCCGCGGCGGCTTCCGGTGCGGTCGTCGTCGACGCCTTCACTCCGCAGGCCGCGGCGGTGCCGGGCAGTTCGGACGAGATCGCGGCGGCGCGGGCGGGCATCACCACCACCGAGGTGTTTCCGCTGACCCTGTTCGCGGTCGGTGGCATGCTGCTGTTTCCCGCGTCCAACGATCTGCTGTCGATGTTCGTCGCGCTCGAGGTGCTGTCGCTGCCGCTGTATCTGCTGTGCGGGCTGGCGCGGCGGCGTCGGCTGCTGTCGCAGGAGGCGGCGCTGAAGTACTTCCTGCTGGGCGCGTTCGCCTCGGCGTTCTTCCTGTACGGGATGGCGCTGCTGTACGGCTACGCCGGCACGATTCGCTTCTCCGGGATCGCCGACGCCGTGGCGCGCGATTCCGGCTCGAAAACCCTTGCGGTGCTGGGTGTGGCGATGCTGGCGGTGGGGTTGCTGTTCAAGATCGGCGCCGTGCCGTTCCAGTCGTGGGTGCCCGATGTGTATCAGGGGGCGCCGACCGCGGTGACCGCGTTCATGGCCGCGGCGACCAAGATCGCGGCGGTGGGAGCTCTACTGCGCATCCTGCAGGTCGCGGTGCCGGGACTGAGTGCGGACTGGCGTCCGATCCTGGGCGCCGTGGCGGTGGCCACGATGGTGCTGGGCGCGATTCTCGCCGTCACTCAGACCGATGTGAAGCGCATGCTCGCCTACTCCTCCATCGCGCACGCCGGCTTCATCCTCACCGCGCTGGTGGCGGCCAATTCCGACGGGGTCTCGTCGGTGCTGTTCTATCTGGCCGTCTACGGCGTGAGCACGGTCGGCGCGTTCGCGGTGGTCACGCTGGTGCGCGACCGCGTGGGAGACGAGGCCACCGCATTGTCGGCATGGGCCGGGCTCGGTCGCCGTTCGCCGTGGCTGGCAACGGTTTTCGCGTTGTTTCTGCTGTCGTTCGCCGGCATTCCGCTGACCAGTGGCTTCGTCGGGAAATTCGCGGTGTTCTCGGCGGCCGCCTCCGGACATGCGGCGTATCTGGTGATCGTCGGTGTGATCTCGAGTGCGATCGCCGTGTTCTTCTACATTCGCGTCATCGTGCAGATGTTTTTCACCGATCCCCCGGAGGCGCCGCCCGCCGTGGTCACCGCGCCGGTGACCACGATGGTCGTCATCGTCACCGGCGCCGCCACCCTGGCGCTGGGTATCGTGCCGCAACCGCTGCTCGACCTGGCGAACCGCGCGGTCGGGTTCGTCAGCGGATGATGCCCGGAGACTTCGTCGGGGACAACGGTTCTCGTCGAGGCCGCACCGAAACGTCAACGGTGGCTCTAGGATCGAGTCCGACGACGACCTCCGCGCACAGAAACTGGTGTCATGACCGACAGCGCCGCACAGGTGGATCAATCGAAGCCGAGCATCGCCCGCGTGTACGACTATCTGCTGGGCGGGCGCGACAATTACGCCGTCGACCGCAAGGTCGGTGACTACTTCATCAACGATCTACCTGGTTCGGTCGCCATCGCCTATGCCAATCGGCAGGCCATGATTCGCGCGGTCGCCGATATCGCCGAATCCGGTGTGCGCCAGTTCATCGATATGGGCAGCGGGTTGCCGACCGTAGACAATGTGCATCAGGTCGCCCAGCGTCACCTCGACACCGCGCGCGTGGTGTACGTGGACAACGATCCGATCGTGCTGGCCCATGGTCGCGCCCTGCTGTCCGCCGACGACAACACCACGGTCATCCACGCGGATCTGCGCGATCCGGAGGCCATCTACTCCCATCCGGACCTGCGGCGGCTGATCGATTTCGACGAGCCGGTGGCGGTGATCTTCAGCGCGATCCTGCACCACCTCAACAACGACGAGAACCCGGCCGACTTGGTGAAGTGGTGGACCGACCGGATCCCGGTGGGCTCGCAGATCTATATCTCGCATTTCCGCTCCGGCTTCAACGAGGAGACGCAGGCCGCGGAGGAGAAGCTCCAGGCGACCTTCGGGCGCGGCCGCTGGCGTTCGGACGAGGAGATCCTCGATCTGTTCGGCGATCTCGAGGTGCTCGAGCCGGGGCTGGAGATCTGCGCCCGGTGGCGGCCCGCCGAAACCGACGCCTCGGTCTCGCGCATCGGCCCCGCCGAGCGCGAACCCACGCTGTGGGAACAACTGATCGCATGCGCCCTTGCCCGTAAGTCGTAGCGGTCACACGTCGCGGGGCACTAAGCTTCCGGGCACCATGTGCGCACCTCGGATCGTCCGGATCGCCCACGACGGTGCCGATTTCGCGACGGTCCCGTCGCGGCGCGCCTTGGCGGGCGCGGCCGGCCTCGCGGCGCTGGCGGTGGCGGCCACCGCACCCGTCGCACGCCCGCGCGCCGGAGCCGTCGTCGATCTCACCCATCCGGTGGGCCCGAATACGCCGATGTGGCCGGGTAATCCGCCGTTCGCGATGGTTCCGGTGGCATGGCATGCGCTGGGCGGTTTCGACCAGAACACGATCGCGCTGTGGGAGCACACCGGAACCCATGTCGATGCGCCGCTGCGCCGCGCCTCCGGCGGGGTGTCGGCCGGCACCTTCTCGGTGCGTGATCTGGTGGCTCCACTCATCGTGATCGACATCAGCGCGAAGGCGGCGTTCGACGTCGACGCGACGGTCACGATCGACGACATCGATGCGTTCGAGCGAATCTACGGCCGCATTCCGCCCCGGGCCTTCGTCGCCATGTTCTCCGGGTGGGAACGCCGCCTCGCCCATCCGGCGGCCTTCGTCAACCTCGACGTCCAGGGCACCCCGCATGCGCCCGGCTTCTGCGCCGAGGCCGCGGATTACCTTGTGCGCCAGCGCGATATCGTCGGCGCGGGGGTGGATACACTCAGCCTCGACCACGCGGCCGATCCCGACTACGGCGCACACACCGCCTTCCTCGGCGGCGGTCGCTACGGCGTGGAGATGGTGGCCAATCTCGGCTCGGTCCCGCCGACCGGTGCCACCGTCGTGGTCGGCGCGCCCGAACACATCGGCGGTACGGGCCGACCGTGCCGAATGCTCGCCTACACCTGAGGCTCTGCATCCCGCCTGCTCGAATCGCCTCAGCCGGTGACCGGATGCACCTCCAGGGCGCACGTGTCGATGGTGGTGTGCACTGTGCGTGTGTCGGTCGAATCGGGCGCTGTCACATCGAGACTCGTGTACAGCGGGCAGTCCTCGCCGGCCGGGCCCATCGCGGAGCCTTCCACGACCGCGCGGGCGGGGCGACCGGGCAGCACCGTGACGACGGGTGGAGTGTCGTCGTCGCGGGGAAGGCCACCCATGTATCCGCGCGGGGTGCGTCGGGCGTGCAGCACCGGGCCGCCCTCGTCGGTGTCGACGCCGGGATAGCCGCCGATCGTGCAGGGCGGGGTGTCGGCGGCGAGGGCGAAGCTCAGTTCGACGCCGCGATGCATCATCCCCGGCGAGAGGGTGTGGGCGGTGATGTCCAGCTGGCGTGGCCGGCACGCCGCGACGGCCGCCGTGGTGGTGGGCCCCGGTGTGGAGGTGGGCTGCGGCGAAGGCGACTGCGCGGCAGGCGTTTCGGTGGCCGGTCGCGCGGAGGGTGCGGTCCCGGAGTCGCGTTGCGCACAACCGGCGAGGGTGGTGGCGGCGGTCGCGCCGAGCACCACCACCGCAGCCGTCCGATATCCGTATCTGCCGAATCTCACCTCGACTCCTTCCGACCGCACGCATGCGCGCTCAGTTCACCGCTACCTCCAGCACTACCCCCGCCGCCGGCGCGCCCTCCGCATCGGTCCAGCTCACCCGGACCCACCCGGGCGCGGAGACGGCCGACTGCGAGGGAACCCGATTGACGCGCACCGCGTTCGGCGTTTCCGGATCGGCGGCGGACACCTCGACGGTGCGGTGAGCAGTTCTAGTTTGCCGGGCGCGAGGGTGGTGCGGTGAACGACAACCATGTCCCGACCCTAATCCGCGGCCCGGACGGGGGTCTGCGCGCGCGGTCCGAGCAGACCGCGCACCCCCACCTGGTCGCCGCCGCGTTCGGGACGGCGGACGCGGACGGCCATGCGGATCTCCATCGCGCCGAGCAGGATCAGGCAGACGCCGACCAGAACCGACAGGGCCGCGACGGTGTCGATCGGCCACACCAGCACGAGGAGTCCGGCCAGCAGTGTGGCCAGGCCGTAGCCCTCGCGCCGGCCCGGCTTCGGCAGGTCCTCCGACCAGGCCGCGACGATCGCCTGCACGATGCCGCGGATCATCCATCCCATGCCGACCCACATCGCCAGCAACGCCACCCAGTCACCGCTGCGCATGCACCACAGCGCCAGCAGCACCGACAGGGCCCCGGTCCCGAATTCCAGCGCCTTGAGCCCGCCCCGGATGCGCGCGCGGAAGGCGACCGTGAACTGCCAGGCGGCGGTCAGCAGCAGGGTCGTTCCGAGCAATAGTTCCGCTACCGGAACGGACTTATCGGGCCAAACGAGCAGAATCACCCCGACGGTGATCGACGCACAGCCGATCGCGCACGCCAGGTGCCAGGCATCACCAGCGAAGACATCCCTGCGTCCGGCCGCTCGGAAGGTGGGCATGGCCCCGATGATATGGCCCCGGACGGTGCACCCTGCGCAATTTCCCGGGTTCGGCCCGGCCGATCCAGCTATCGGACAGCCGCCCACTGCTCATGGAACATGTGTGGTCCGGTAACGGTTACCGGGCTACCGTGGGGTGGATATCGGATCTCGCACCGCCGCGGACCGTCGGGAGGTAGCCCCATGACCACTGTGTTCCCGCCGGGTCCCCGGCTGCCGCGGGTGGCGCAGACGCTGTTGCACGCGAAGTGGCGGGGCTGGTTCGCCGGGGTGGCCTCGCGCCGCTACGGCGATGTCTACACGATGCGCATGATCGCACCGTATGCCGAGAATCTGGTGGTGTTCTCGCGTCCGGAACACATCCGCGAGATCTTCGCCGGCGCCCCGGCGGATCTGCATGCCGGCGAAGGCAATCGGGTGCTGGAGCCGGTGATGGGACAGCATTCGCTGTTGCTCACCGACGAGGACGAGCACGCGCGAGCCCGCCGGCTGCTGATGCCGGCGTTCACCGGCTCGGCGCTGCGCGGCTACCGCGACCTGGTCGAGGCTATCGCCAAACACCACATCGACCAGTGGCAGCCGGATACCACGCTGGTGACGCTGCCACGGATGAACGAACTGACACTCGATGTGATCATGCAGGTGGTGTTCGGCATCAGCGAGCAGCGCGGACGTGCCGAGCTCGCGCCGCGGCTGCGGTACCTGGTCGATGTCGGCCCGCTGATCTTCCTGGGCTGGAAATGGCATCGGCTGCAGCGTTTCGGCCCGTGGAAGCGATTCGCCGACAACAAGAATGCGATCGACGCGCTGCTGTACGAGGAGATCGCGCGCCGGCGCGACGAGGCGGATCCCGGTGAGCGCGCCGACGTGCTGGCCCGGTTGCTCGCGGTGGGCGCGGAGGCCGGCGACGAGCCGCTCTCGGATGCCGAACTGCGCGATCAGTTGGTGACCCTGCTGTTGGCCGGGCACGAAACCACCGCGTCGGCGCTGTCGTGGGCGATGTTCGAATTGGCCGCCCATCCCGAGGTGCAGCAGCGGGCGCGCCGCGCGGCCGCCGAGGGCGACGACAAATATCTGGAAGCGGTGCTCAAGGAGGCGATGCGCCGCCATCCGGTCATCGGCGGCACACTGCGCCGGCTCACGCGCGAGACGACGATCGGCGGGTACACCCTGCCCCGCGGCACCGTCGTGCAGACCTCGATCGTGCTGGCGCATGCGAATCCGGACAATCATCCCGAACCCGAAAGTTTCCGTCCCGAGCGCTTTCTCGACGGCAGTGTGGCCGCCAACACCTGGCTGCCGTTCGGTGGTGGTGTGCGTCGCTGTATCGGCGCCGGATTCTCACTCATGGAGGGCGCGGCGGTGCTGTCGGAAGTGCTGGGCCGATTCGCCCTGGCGCCGGTGCGCACCCATGAACGCGGCCGCATCCGCAACATCACCAATGTGCCCGCCCACGGTGCGCCGGTGCTGCTGCGACCGCATCCGGGCACGCTCTGATCCACGCGACCGATCCCACAGCGCCGATCCCGCGGCACTCCGGCACGCTACTGCACTCGTTCCCAGCCGCGCGGCGGCCGGTGCGCCCCGAGCGACACGTCCCGACTGCGATACACCAGATAGGGCCGCGTCAGATAGCCGACGGGCGCCGAGAACACGTGGACGAGCCGGCTGAACGGCCAGAACGCGAACAACGCACAGGCCGAGAGGGCGTGCAGCTGGAAGCCCAGCGGCGCCGCGGCCATCAGTTCGGGGTGCGGATCGAGGTAGAACAGCGACCGGAACCACGGCGAGACGTCGGTGCGGTAGTTGTGCGGATCGCCGGTCGCATTGCCGTAGACGGTGGCGGCGAGCCCGAGCACCAGAGTCAGGCCCAGCAGCACGTACATGATCTTGTCGTTGCGGGTGGTCGCGGAGAACACCGAACCGACGGTGCGGCGACGGTAGATCAGGATGGCCAGCCCGGCCACGGTCGCGATGCCGGCGACGGAGCCGAGGCTGAACGACACGATGTGATAGGCGTTTTCGCCGATACCGACCGCCTCGGTCCACGACTGCGGGATCACCAGACCCAGGACGTGACCGAGAAAGACGAACACGATGCCGTAGTGGAACAGCGGGCTGCCCAGCCGCAGCAGCCGGTTCTCGTACAGCTGCGAGGAGCGGGTGGTCCAGCCGAATTTGTCGTAGCGGTAGCGCCAGATCAGCCCCACCACGCAGATCGCCAGCGCCGCGTACGGCACCGCCACCCACAGCAGCACATCGGTCGCGCTCACGGTCATCGGCGGCCTCCGATCGGCGTCGGCATGTAGGTGGGCGGTGCGAACGGTTCGGTGCCGACCTCCTCACCGGGCGGGCCGGCGGCGATGAGCCGGGCGACGACCTCGCTGTCGCTGCCACGCAGCGGCGGCAGGGTGGCCGAGACCGAATCCAGGACCCCGGCCCAGGGGGATCCGTACTCGCGCAGGGCTGCTCGCATCACCTCCACACCGGCGCGATGGTCGGTGAGTACCCGCAGGCCGGCTTCCGGTTCGGTGGCGGCGAATTCGAGTACGACCGCCAGATGGTCGGGAAGTTCCGCGTCGTCGAGTTGCCACCCGGCGCGGCGGTAGAGCTGCTTGAGGCGCAGCAACGCCATCCCCCGTTTACGGGTGTCGCCGTGGGAGAAATAGGTGAGATAGGGACTGAACCGTTTGCGGTGGTCGAAGGTGTCGACGTATTCGCCGCCCAGCAACATCGGCGGAGTACTCGCGAGGTGGGACAGCAGCGGACGCACGGGTGCGCCGACTGCCACCGGCAGCGCCGCCGTGGCCCGGGTGAGCAGCGGCAGCGAATCCAGCAGCGCCGCATCGGGATAGCCGAGCAGCAGCGATTGGATCTGCCACGCCGCGCAGCGTGTCGTCGTGCGGGTCATGTGCGGTGCCTCCCGCCTCGGCGCCGCGGTAACAGGCCTTCCGGCCGCCCGCGTCCGTCCCAGTTGAGCAGGTTGACCCGGGTCGGTTCGGAGGTGGGCGCGTCGGCGGTCTGGCGGTCCTGCAACATGCGGAAGTTCTCCACCGCAACGGGTGTCGGGCCGCCGGAGCTCTCGCCGAAGGGACCCCAGCCGCCCATTCCCGGGCCGCCGTCGCGGTCCAGATCGCATTCGGTGGCCAGTTCCTCGAGGCCGTGTGCCTGTTCGGCATGCGCCGTGGGAATGACGTAGCGCTGCTCGTATTTCGCGAGCGCCAGCAGCCGATACATGTCGTAGAGCTGTTCCTCGGACATGTCGACGGCGGCGGCGATCTCCGGGCGCGGCGGACGGCCGAGGTTGATATCGCGCATATAGCTGCGCATCGCGGCCATGCGCCGCAGGACCGCCTCGACCGGCGCGGTGTCGCCCGCGGTGAACAGCTGCGCCAGATAGTCGACCGGGATGCGCAAGGCCTCGATCGCCGCGAAGAGGTTGCCGTGGTCCTCGGCGTCGTGGCCGGTATCGCGCAGCGCGTCCACCACCGGCGACAGCGGCGGGATGTACCAGACCATCGGCACCGTGCGGTATTCCGGATGCAGCGGCAGCGCGACCCGATAGGCGCGGATCAGCGCATACACCGGGGAACGTTGCGCGGCCTGCACCCAGTCGCGCGGAATTCCGGCGCGTTCACATGCCGCGATCACCTGCGGATCGAACGGATCGAGAAAGGCGTCGCGTTGTGCGGCGTACAGGTCGCGTTCGTCGGGGGTGGCCGCGATATCGGTGACGGTATCGGCGTCGTAGAGCAGCACGCCGATATAGCGCAGCCGCCCCACACAGGTTTCCGCGCACACCGTCGGCAGGCCGACCTCGAGCCGCGGGAAACAGAAGGTGCACTTCTCCGCCTTGCCGGTGCGGTGGTTGAAATACACCTTCTTGTACGGGCATCCCGACACGCACATGCGCCAGCCGCGGCAGCGGTCCTGATCGACCAGCACGATGCCGTCCTCGGCGCGCTTGTAGATCGCCCCCGACGGACAGGCCGCCATACAAGCCGGGTTGAGGCAGTGTTCGCAGATGCGCGGCAGATAGAACATGAAGGTCTGCTCGAACTCGAATCTGACCTTGTCGCCGACCTTTTCCAGCAGCGGGTCGGCCGCCGCGAGTTCGGGGGCGCCGGCCAGATTGTCGTCCCAGTTGGCCGACCAGGTGATGGCGGTATCGCGGCCGGTGATCAGCGAACGCGGCCGCGCCACCGGCGGATGGCGTTGCAACGGAGCGGTGGTCAGCGTGTCGTAGTCGTAGGTCCACGGCTCGTAGTAGTCGGACAGTTCGGGCAGGGTCGGATTGTCGAAGATCGTGAACAGTGTCCGCATGCGGCCGCCGCGCCGCAGCCGCAACCGGCCCTTGCGGTCGAGAACCCAGCCTCCCTTCCAGCGGCTCTGATTCTCGTAGGCGCGCGGATACCCCTGTCCCGGGCGGGTTTCCACGTTGTTGAACCAGACGTATTCGACTCCGGCACGGTTGGTCCAGGTTTGTTTGCAGGTCACCGAGCAGGTGTGGCAGCCGATGCATTTGTCGAGATTCATCACCATCGCCAGTTGCGCCATGGGCCTCATCGGTAGGTCACCTCCTGGCCGCGGCGGCGGATCACGGTCACCTCGTCGCGTTGATTGCCGGTCGGGCCGAGATAGTTGAACGCGAAGGACAATTGCGCATAGCCGCCGATGAGATGGGTGGGCTTGATCAGCAGCCGGGTGAGCGAATTGTGGATGCCGCCACGCTTGCCGGAAGTTTCGGCCAGCGGTACATCGATCAATCGGTCCTGCGCGTGATGCATGTAGACCGTGCCTTCCGGCATGCGATGCGAGACGACGGCGCGGGCCACCACGACGCCGTTGCGGTTGACCGCCTCGATCCATTCGTTGTCGCGCACACCGAGTTTCGCCGCGTCGCGATCGGAGATCCAGATCGTCGGACCGCCGCGCGACAGGCTCAGCATCAACAGGTTGTCCTGATATTCGGAGTGAATGGACCACTTCGAATGGGGAGTCAGATAACGCAGCGACAATCCGCGCTCTCCCTGCTCCCCCAGTCCGGGTTCATCGAACAGGGCCGACATGTCCAGCGGCGGCCGGAAGACCGGCATTTGCTCGCCGACCTCGGCCATCCAGTCGTGATCGAGATAGAAATGCTGGCGTCCGGTGAGGGTGTGCCACGGTTTCGCGCGTTCGACATTGACGGTGAACGGCGAATATCGCCGCCCGCCGCTTTCGGATCCCGACCATTCCGGTGAGGTGATCACCGGCACCGGCGCGACCTGGGTGTCGGCGAAGGTGATGCGCTTGCCCGCGTGTTCGGCGGCCAGATCGGCCAGCGGGGTCCCGGTGCGCTGCTCGAGGGTGTGAAAGCCCTGCACCGCGAGCCGTCCGTTGGTGGTGCCGGACAACGCCAGGATCGCCTCGCAGGCGTCGATATCGCGTTCGAGGCTGGGGCGCCCGGCGGCCGGTCCGCCGCGCACGATGCCGTTGCGCGCCGCCAGGTCCGACACCTCCTGGCCCACGTCGAAGGTGACGCCTTTGGTGGCCGCGCCGAGCCGGTCGACCAGCGGCCCCAGCGCGCCCATTTTCGCGCGCACCGCCCCGTAGTCGCGTTCGACGACGGTCAGTCGCGGCATCGTCAGACCCGGAACGGGTTGGCACGCACCGGTTTTCCAGTCCCGCACCGCACCGCGCGGGGTGGCGAGTTCGTCGGGGGTGTCGTGCAGCAGGGGTGTCGCGACGATATCGGTGCGCACCCCGAGGTGGCGCCGCGCCAGGCGGCTGAATTCGGCGCCGATGCTCAGGAAGGCGTCCCAGTCGGTGCGGGTCTGCCACGGCGGTGCGATCGCCGGGCTGAACGAATGCACGAACGGGTGCATATCGGTGGAGGACAGATCGTATTTCTCGTACCAGGTCGCGGCCGGCAGCACCACATCGGAGTACATGGTGGTGCTGGTCATCCGGAAATCAAGGGTCAGCAGCAGATCCAGTTTCCCGGCCGGTGCCTGCTCGTGCCACACCACGTCGCGCGGGCGCGCCTCCGGCGGGGCTTGCGCGGCGCGCAGCGAGGCGTCCGCACCGAGCAGATGACGCAGAAAATATTCGTTGCCCTTGGCGGAGGAGCCGAGCAGATTGGATCGCCAGATCGACAGCACGCGCGGGAAGTTCGCCGGAGCGTCGGGATCCTCGCAGGCGAATCGCAGTTTGCCCGAGGTCAATTGGTCGACGATATGGTCCGCGGGTGCGCGGCCCGCTCGTTCGGCCTCGTCGGCCAGATCGAGGGGGTTGCGGTCGAAGGTCGGATAGGACGGTGTCCAGCCCATGCGGGCCGCCTGCGCGATGAGGTCGGCGGTGCTACGCCCGGACAGATCGCCCGGACCGGTGGTCGTGGTGAGGGTGTCGGCGGCGAACGGGTCGTAGCGGAACTGATCGGTGTGCAGGTACCAGTAGACGGTCTGGTTCATGTGCCGCGGCGGGCGAGTCCAGTCGGTCGCGTTGGCCACCGTCGCCCAGCCCGTGACGGGCCGGCACTTCTCCTGGCCCACGTAGTGCGCCCAGCCGCCCCCGTTGCGCCCCTGGCAGCCGGTCAGTGTGGTGAGCGCCAGGAAGGTGCGATACATGGTGTCGGAGTGGAACCAGTGGTTGGTGCCGGCGCCGAGGATGATCATCGAACGGCCCTGGGTCTGTTCGGCATTCGCGGCGAATTCGCGGCCGATGCGAGCCGCGGCGTCGGCCGGCACCCCGGTGATCGTCTCCTGCCACGCCGGTGTTCCGGGATGGGCGGCGTCGTCGTAGCCGGTGGGCCACTCCCCGGGCAGGCCCTCGCGCCGCACGCCGTAGCGGGCCAGCATCAGATCGAACACCGTGGTGACGAGATGGCCGCCGACCGCGCGCACCGGAACGCCTCGTCGCACGACGGCGGCGGCGCCGTCGGCGGTGTCGAAGCGAGGCAGTTCCACCACCACCGCCCTGTCGCCGGCGGCCGACAGCGCCGGCTCCACACCGCCCAACTCCAGATTCCAGCGTCCGGCACCTTCGGCGCCGTAGCGGAATCCGAGAGATCCGTTGGGCACCACCGGATTTCCCTGCCGGTCCAGCAGGACGGTCTTGAATTCGGCGTGTTCGGTGCGGGCGAAGTCGTCGAGATCGGCGGCGGTGAGGAATTTGCCGGGGCGGTGCACGCCGTCGCGTTCCTCCAGTCGCACCAGGAACGGCAGATCGGTGAACCGGCGCACGTAGTCCTCGAAATACGGCACCTGCCGGTCGACGAAGAACTCCCGCAGGATCACATGGCCCATCGCCATGGCCAGCGCGGCGTCGGTGCCCGGATGCGGGGCGAGCCATTCGTCGGCGAATTTGACGTTGTCGGCGTAGTCGGGCGCGATCGCGATCACCTTCTGGCCGCGATAGCGCGCCTCGGTCATCCAGTGCGCATCCGGGGTGCGGGTCACCGGGACGTTCGAACCCCACATCATGAGGTAGCCCGCGTCCCACCAGTCTCCGGACTCGGGCACATCGGTCTGGTCGCCGAAGACCTGCGGGGAGGCGACGGGCAGATCGGCGTAGAAGTCGTAGAACGACAGCATCGACCCGCCGATCAGCGAGATGAACCGCGAACCGGCCGCGAACGACACCATCGACATCGCGGGAATCGGCGAAAATCCCGCGACCCGGTCGGGTCCGAAGCTTTTGATGGTGTGCACATGGGCGGCGGCCACCAACTCGACCGCCTCCTCCCAGCCGGCGCGGACCAGTCCGCCGCGACCGCGGGCGCTCTTGTAGCGCCGCGCCGCCTCCGGGTCGGAGACGATCGATTCCCAGGCGGTGACCGGATCGCCGGTGCGCGCCTTGGCTTCTCGATACATTTCGAGCAGCACACCGCGGATGTACGGGTAGCGGATGCGGGTGGGTGAATAGGTGTACCAGGAGAACGCCGCACCGCGCGGGCAGCCGCGGGGCTCGTACTCGGGGCGGTCGGGACCGACGGACGGATAGTCGGTGGCCTGGGTTTCCCAGGTGATGATGCCGTCCTTGACATACACCTTCCACGAACAGGATCCGGTGCAGTTGACGCCGTGCGTGGAGCGCACCACCTTGTCGTGGGCCCAGCGTTCGCGATAGAACTCGTCGGCCTGGCGGCCGCCGCGCACGTATTCGGTACGCAGATCCGCGGAGACGGTGGCGCGGGTGAAGAACCGCCTACTGCGAATCAGCGCCGCCGTCACTTCGGAATCCAGGGCCGCGCCGTCCCCGCGTGCGGTACGTGCCATCTGCCCGCCTCTCGCCCGGATCGCGGCGTCCCGCGCGATCGCCTCACCCCGTCACACGAACACTGGCACCGTAATCGCGAATCATTGGCAATCGTCGTATTTCGGCGACAACGGATACGGAGTCGAAATCGGTGACGAGCAGCGATCACCCAGCATGCCGCGCCATCGCGCACCCGGGCGCGGGACGTTTCGGCGCGGAGTCCACAATCGGCAGTGGACCGCACTCGCCGACAGAGAGGTGATCGCTCGTGAAGGTATTCCAGATCGGCGCGGCGGGCGGCGTGGGCCGCCGCCTCGCGCAACGGCTCGCGGACCGCGGTGACCAGGTCACCGGTATGCATCGCAATCCCGAACAGGGGCCGAGACCGTCGCGGCGACCGGGGCGACGCCGGTGACCGGCGATCTGATCCACGACACGGTGGAGGAATTGGCGGCCGAGATCGCCGGGCACGACGCGGTGGTGTTCTCCGCGGGCTCGCACGGCACCGGCCCCGACAAGACCACCGCCATCGACGGCGCCGGACTGGAGAAGGCCGCCGCGGCCGCCGCGCAGGCGGGCGTATCGCGCTTCGTGCTGGTGTCGGTATTCCCCGATGCCGGGCGCGACCGCGAAACCTCGGAAGGGTTCGAGCACTACATGCGGGTGAAGAAGTCCGCGGACGTCCATCTGACCCACACCGCGCTGGACTGGCTCATCGTGCGTCCGGGAACGCTGCTCGACGATCCGGGGTCCGGCACCGTCACCGCCGGCCTGGCCATCGAATACGGTTCGGTCTCCCGCGACGACGTCGCCGCCTTCATCGACGCGGCTCTGCACGAGCCGGCACTGAACCGGGTCATCGTCGAGCTCACCGGCGGCAGCACTCCTGTCGCCGACGCGGTGGCCGAATTGGTGGCCGCGACCACCCCGCGCAAAACCATGTGACAGCCGACGCCGCCCGGCCTAGCGTTCTCGGGCATGTCGAGGATCGCGCCCGAGGTCACCGCCGGGGACCGGCTGGGTTCGGGCACGGGGTGCGCGGTGGTGTCGGCGGTGTCGTTCGCACTCTCGGGCCCCTTGGCGCGCGGCCTGATGAACGCCGGCTGGAGTTCCGCGGCGGTGGTGATCGTGCGCGTCCTGGTCGGCGCCGCGGCACTCGTACCGATCGCGGCCGTCGAACTGCGCAACAACTGGAAGTCGGTGCGCGGCAACGCGGCTCTGATCCTCGGCTACGGGCTGGTGGCGATCGCCGGAGTGCAGCTGGCGTATTTCACCGCCGTATCGCGTCTGGCGGTGGGGATGGCGTTGCTGATCCAGTACACCTCGCCGATCGCGGTGGTCGGTTGGTTGTGGCTGCGTCGCCGGCAACGTCCGGCCGGGCCGACGGTGGCCGGGGCTTTCCTCGGCCTCACCGGGTTGTTCTTCGTGATCGATCTGCGGTCGGGCGCGGCCACCGACTGGATCGGCATCTGCTGGGCGCTGCTGGCCATGGCCTGCGGGGTGGTGTACTTCCTGCTCTCGGCGCACGGCCACGGCACCTTGCCGGGAACCGTCCTGGCCACCGGTGGGCTGCTCGTCGGCGGACTCGGACTGCTCGCCGCCGGAGCGACGGGCGTCCTTCCGCTGCGAGCCACCGCGAATCCCGTTGTGTATCAGGGTGTCACGATGCCGTGGTGGCTGCCGATCGCGATCCTCGGCACCGTGACCGCTGCCCTCGCCTACGTCGCCGGCATCGCCGCCACCCGCCTGCTCGGCTCCCGGGCGGCGGCGTTCACGGGGCTGCTCGAAGTGGTGGCGGCCCTGATCGTCGCGTGGGCACTGCTCGGTGAGGCCCCGCACCCCGCCCAGTTGCTCGGCGGCGTGCTGGTCCTCACCGGCGTGCTCATCGTGCGCCGCGGCGAGGCGGCCGTATCTACACCGATCAGTCGGTAAGCCGCTGCTCGGCGTAGACAGCCATGGCGTCGCGCTGGTATTCGGCCAATCCGGACGCGATCCGCTCGTAGTTCGCCTTGAACCGTTCGTCGTCGACATACATCTGGCCGAGGCAGGTGTACGCGCTCCGGTTCGGGGTCCAGAAACGGCGGATCCCCTCGTACTGAGCGTGGATTTCGGCCTGTATCGCCGCATCCTCGACCGGTGTTCCGGCGGCCATGAATTCGGCCATCCGGATCATCGCGGCGGTCAGTTCCCGCTGCATGCGCTCGACGTCCTCGGCGGTCATATCGGCGGTCGCCTGCCGCGACTGCTCGAACTGTTCGGGCCAGCGCTCCCTGGCCTCGTCGTCGTACTGCGTGTGATCGAAGCCCGCGAACAGATTTTCCGGGCGGTTGATCTGCACTGACATCTCCTTGTTCCCTTCGAGTTCGGCGATGGTGCGCGCCACGGTCTCGGCCATCCGTCCCAGCCGGTCGCGTTCGGCGAGCAGCCGGGCGTACTGGCGTTTGAGCGCCGCCAGCGTGTCCGGTTCGGAGTCGACCGCCTCGGCGATCTCGGCGAGACCGAGCCCCAGCTCGCACAGCACGAGGATTTGCTGCAGCCGCAACAGACTCTGCTCGTCGTAGTAGCGATAGCCGTTGCTGCCCACATGAGCCGGGGTGAGCAGACCGATGTCGTCGTAGTGGCGCAAGGTGCGGGCGGTGACTCCCGACATCTTCGCCACCTCCGCGATCGACCAGCTCATGGTGCTTCCCATCTGTCCTGAGGCCGGTCGCTCCGGCCTCGTCTTCGACGGTAGAAGTTGCCGTAACGTGAAGGTCAAGCCGAAAATTCGGCGGCCGGGCGCAGCCCGAGCAGGGTTTCGGCGATCTGCCGCATCTCGGCGAGATACCGGGCGCGTTCGGGCGCCGGATCGGCCCGGCGGGCGAGCATGCCGCTGGTCAGCGCATAGCCGACTGTTTCGGCGACCACGCGAACCGGCGCCGCGGGGGTGACGGTCCCGGCACGGTGTTCCCGGTCCAGGTAGCGGGCGAAGCGGCGGATCGGACGTTCGGAGATTTCGGCGGCCAGCTCGCCGATCTCGGGGTCGACGGCGCCGCGCTCTTCGATCAACCGCAGCAGCGGGCCGGCGTGCAGGACCGCCTCGGCGAACGATTCTATGGTGGCGCGCAACATCTCTCGCGGATCGGAATCGGCCAGTTCGGGTTCCTGGGCGGCGAGGAATTCGTCGCGAACCCGGGTGGCGAGCGCGTGGAAGATCTCGTCCTTCGAGGCGAAGTAGACATACAGCGTCGCGCGGGAGACACCGGCCCGGGCGGTGATCGCGGCCACCGTCGTCGCCGCGTAGCCGCGTTCGATGAAAACGTCGGCCGCGGCATCGAGCAGGGCCCGATGCCGGTCGGTATCCGAGCGCTCCCGGGCCGCTCGCACACTCCACGACGAGGTCATACCGTCCAGCATATTGACGTTGACGTCAATGTCAATCAGACTGGCGGCATGCAGGTGGTGGTGGCGAACCGAGGTGAAGTGGCGGTCCGTGTGTTGCGTACAGCGCGAGAGCGCGGCTACGGCACGTGGGCGTTGTCGACGGCGGACGAGCCGGACGCGATGCCGGTGTGGCTGGCCGACGAGGCGGTCCGGTTGCCGGGCTCGGGCGCCGCGGCCTACCTCGACATCGACGCCGTCGTCGCGGCCGCCGGCAGTGCGGGGCCGGGCGCGCTGGTACATCCGGGCTACGGATTCCTCAGCGAGAGCGCCGATTTCGCCGCCGCATGCGCGGCAGCGGGACTGGTGTTCGCCGGGCCGGCTCCGGAGGTGCTGCGGACCTTCGGCGACAAGGTGGCGGCCCGGCGTGCCGCGGAACAGGCCGGTGTCGCAGTGCTGCCCGCGACCGCCGGCGCCGCCGGACCCGAGCAGATCGAGGCCCTGCTCCTCGCTCACCCCGAGGGTGTGATGATCAAGGCGACGGCCGGTGGCGGCGGACGCGGGATGCGCGTGGTGCGCCGTCGCGAGGAACTGGCGCAGGCCTACGCACACTGCCGCGCCGAGGCTCGCGCGGGTTTCGGTGACGACACCGTCTACGCCGAGGCGTTGGTCGAACACGCCCGCCACATCGAGGTGCAGATCGTCGCCGACGGTTCGCGCGGGGTCGCGGTCGGCGATCGCGATTGCAGCGTGCAGCGGCGCCGCCAGAAATTGATCGAGATCGCGCCCGCGCCCTCGCTCGCGCCGGATATGCGCGAGCGCCTGCATGCCGAGGCGGTACGGCTGGCCGAGACGGTCGGTTGTCGTGGCGTGATCACGGTCGAATTCCTGGTGCGCGGCGACACCGCGTGGTTCCTCGAGGTCAATCCGCGGCTGCAGGTCGAGCACACCGTCACCGAGGAGGTGACGGGCCTGGATCTGGTGGCCGTACAGTTCGACCTCGCTCAGGGCCACACACTGGACGATCTCGCGCTGTCGCACGCCTCCCGCGGATATGCGGTGCAGGTGCGTGTCAATGCCGAAATTCTCAGCGCGACAGGCGATGTGCTGCCCAGCACCGGCGTGCTCACCCGGTTCACTCCCCCGACCGGATCCGGTGTGCGCGTCGACACCGCCGCCTACAGCGGGATGCGTCAGGGCGCCGGCTTCGATTCACTGCTGGCCAAGATCATCGCCCGCGGACCGACCTGTCCGGCGGCGCTGCGGCGCGCCGCCGACGCGCTGGCCGAAACCACGATCGACGGCGTCGACACTACGGTCGCCCTGCAGCGCGCCATCCTCGACGCCTTGCCCGGCGACACCACGGTCGACACGCTGTGGTTCGAACGCCACAGCGCCGAATTGGCGCGCCGGGCCGAGGAATCGGCTCCCCCGCCGACACCGCCCGCGGCCGGTGCCCCGGCCCCGGCGGAGCAGTTCGACGACGGCGAGCAAGTCTTGCGCTCACCCCTGGGTGGCACGGTGATCAGCGTGGTCGAACCGGGCACGGTGGTGGCCGCGGGCGCCGAGGTCGCCGTCGTGGAGGCGATGAAGATGCATCACGTGGTCCGCGCCGGACAGTCGTTGCGAGTGGTGCGGGTGCTGGCCGAACCCGCGACGGTGGTGGATCCGCATGCGGCACTGCTGGTGTGGGACGACGCGGACCACGACGGCGAACACGCCGACCTCACCGCCGTGGACCTCGACGCCGAACGCGAGGATCTCGCGGAGGTGCGGGCCCGCCACCGTGCCGGACTCGACGACGCACGCCCGGAGGCGGTGGCCAAGCGACACCGGCTGGGGCGTCGCACCGCCCGCGAGAACATCGCCGATCTGGTCGACGACGACAGTTTCGTCGAATACGGGGCGCTGGCGGTGGCGGCGCAGCGTTCCCGGCGCAGTATCGAGGATCTCATCGCGAATACGCCGGCCGACGGGCTCGTCGCGGGCGTGGCGACCGTCAACGCCGGACGATTCGGTCACGACCGCGCCCGGGCGGTGGTGATGTCCTACGACTACACGGTGCTGGCCGGTACCCAGGGCATGCGCAATCACGCCAAGACCGACCGCATGCTGGAACTGGCCCGCGAACAACGACTTCCGGTGGTGTTTTTCACCGAGGGCGGCGGCGGACGGCCCGGCGACACCGATCACTCGGGTATCTCGGGCCTGGACGTGACGACTTTCCGTGCGATGGCCGCCCTCTCGGGCACGGTCCCGCTGATCGGCATCGTGTCCGGGCGCTGCTTCGCCGGAAATGCCGCGCTGCTCGGCATGTGCGATGTCGTCATCGCCACGCCGGACGCCAATATCGGCATGGGCGGGCCCGCGATGATCGAAGGCGGTGGCCTGGGGGTCTACGCACCGGAAGAGATCGGGCCCGTGCGGGTGCAGCGCCGCAACGGTGTGGTGCACATCGTCGCGGGCGACGAGGCCGAGGCGGTGGCGATCGCGCGTGACTACCTCGGATATTTCCAAGGGGCCCTCGACACGTGGGAGGAGCCGGACCCGCGGCTGGCCCGCCATGTGGTGCCGCAGGACCGGCTGCGCGCCTACGACATCCGCGCGGCCGTCGCCGCGGTCGCCGACACCGGTTCGGTCTTGGAATTACGCCGCGATTGGGGCGCGGGCGTGGTCACCGCGCTGATCCGCGTGGAGGGCAGGGCTTTCGGGCTCATCGCCAACGACTGCCATCACCTGGGCGGCGCCATCGACGCCCCGGCGGCCGACAAGCTCAGCGCCTTCCTGCGACTGTGCGACGCACACGGACTGCCCATCGTATCGCTGTGTGACACACCGGGTTTCATGGTCGGGCCGGAGGCCGAAACCCATGCCACCGTCACGAAGTTCAGCCGCCTGTTCATCGACGCGGCCGCCATGTCGGTGCCGTGGGGCACCGTCATTCTGCGCAAGGGCTACGGATTGGGTGCGCAGGCGATGGCGGCCGGATCGTTTCGCGCCCCGCGGTTCGTCATCGCGTGGCCCACCGGGGAAATCGGCGGAATGGGTCTGGAGGGAGCCGTACGGCTGGGGTTCGCGAAGGAACTCGCGGCGATCGAGGATCCGGTGCAGCGGGCCACCGCATTCGACAATCTGGTCGGCGCCGCCTACGAGAGCGGGAAGGCACTCACCGCCGCGACGGTGCTCGAACTCGACGACGTCATCGATCCGGCGCAGACGCGCCGCTGGATCGGCACCCTGCGCTGACGCGCGGGTGCCGATCCTGTTGCGGCTCAGGCGGATTTGCGGGCCAGTCCGGCGACGATCAGTTGCTCCCACACGCTGAGTTCGCGGCCACTGCCGGAATCCTCGGCGGCCGAGCGCGGCCACCAGCGCGCGCACGGCTGCAGGCCCGGATCGATCAGTTCCAGCTCGCCGAACAGCGCCTCGATCTCGTCGTCGTTGCGCCAGCGACCGCGCCCGAAGGCGTCGAGCACCTTCCGCTCGGTGGTGTTGGTCTCGCGGTTGTGCCCGGAGCGGAAATGGGAGATGTAGACCTGACTGCCGGCCGGAACACGGGCGGCCCAGTCGCCGACCACACCGGCGGGATTCTCGTTGTCCTCCACGAAAGCCAGCACGACCCCGAACAGCAGGCCCACCGGTTCGTCGAAGTTGATCAGCCGCTGGACATCGGCATGGTCGGCGATGTCGGAGACCTGGCACAGGTCGCGACCCAGCACCGCGATCCGATCGTCGACCGACAGCAGCGCGCGGCCGTGGGCGACGACGAAGGGATCGTTGTCGACGTAGACGATCGGCGCGTCGGGATGCTGGCGGCGCACCACGTCGTGCACGTTCTCGGTGGTGGGCAGTCCGCATCCCAGATCGATGTATTGGCGAATTCCATTGGCGCACATGCTGCGTACGGCGCGCAGCGTGGCCGCGCGAGCGGTGATCGCGACCTGTTCGGAACCGGGCAGGAAGTCGATGAAGTAGTCCGCGAGGTTCTGGTCGACTCCGTAGTTGTCCCGTCCGCCGAGGATGTAGTCGTATACCCGTGCCACGCTCGGCCTTGCTTGCCGCGCTCGCATGGCGTCGTCGTTCACTTGTCACCTCTCGATTCCCACGACGTCCGTCGCAGCCGTGGCTGATTAGTTGTCGAGCATAGCGGTCGGCCCCCACCGAAGCCGACGATCGACTCGGTCTCGGCGTGGTTTCCAAGCCTGTCGCCGGTTGATTGCGTGATTGATCACCACGTCAGCGGGGATCGGCCATTTCTGGTGCGCCAGTGCCTGATTCGCTCTCCCGCGCGGTGCGCGTGCCGGTCCGCCGCGACAGTTCGGCGTCGAGTTGCGCCTCGGCCCGTTCGGCCCGGGCCAGGGTCTGGCGGCGCGCGTCCTCGACCGCCGCGAGCCGGGCCGCGGTCTGCTGCGCGACGTGTTCTGCGGCCGCGGCGGCTTCGGCGCGCACGGCGGCGATATCGTCGGCGGCACGCTGTCGTGCCGCGTTCGCCTCCGCTCGCATCCGGTCGATCTCGCCGCGGGCGCGGGCCAGTTCCGCCTTGGTCTCCTCCAGGGTCCGGTTTCGTTCCGCGACGGCCGATTCGGCGCGTTCGATGGCGCGTTCGGCGTCGGCGGCGCGCTGGACGGCCAGGTCGCGTTCGGCGCCGGCGGCGGTGATGCGCTGGGCACTGTCGCGACGCACCTGTTCGAGTTCCGCGGTGAACGTGGTGCGCGCCAATTCGATTTGCTCGGCGGCCTGCCGCCGCGCCTCGTCGACGTCGTGCGCGCACTGTGCGCGAACCGCGCGGATCTCGGCGTCGGCCTCGGTGCGTGCGGCGAATACGTCGTCGGCCGCCTGTTTGCTGACGCGCTGCACTTCCCGCAGTGCGTCGTCGCGTGCGGTGAGTGCCTCCGCGATACGCGCTTCGGCCGTCTCGGCGGCCGCGGCGGCGTCTTCGGCCGCCGATTCCGCTGCGTCGCGGGCGTCTTCGGCCTCGCGCCGCGCCTTCTCCGCCGCGACGGTGGCGACCTCGGCCTCCGCGATGCGCCGCGCGGCATCGGCCTGCACGGCCTGGACCTGCGCCTCGGCCACCGAGGGGTCGGCCAGGGTCGACAATTCGGCCACGGCGACCGACAGCGTATTGCTCAGCTGGTCCGCCAGAGTCCGGAACTGAGTGAGCATCTCGTCGGCCCGCAACCGGGCCGCGGTCACCGGACCCGGTTGCGTCACAGTGACGTTCGTCTTCGTCCCCTCACCCTCCTGCTGACGACGCTGACGCTCCCGCCATGCCCGCCACCGCGTGTGTTCGGGATGGTCGCAATATTCCGACGGACGTCCCGGAGTCCCGCCGCGAGTGATGGTGCGTGTACAGCCCGGGTAGTTACAGATGCTCGACACCTGGGAATCGTAGCGTTTGTTTCGTCATTACCAACGGAATGGTGCGAAAACGAAAGCTGGGAAACGCCAGCGGATTCCGTTCTGCCTGACCTCCGATAAGTGAACCTTATCGGAGGTCAGCCCTGTACTTCGCTCTGAAATCTCCTCTGGCTATTACGTTTACGTTTGGTCGCATCCAACTAAACGTAACTACAACGCAACACACCAAAAACTGCGCTCGGTGGTACGGCCGTACCAATTGACCCAGAGCTTGCACTCGGCGCCTGAAACACGCGGGGTCCCGGTAGAACTCGCGAACAAACAGTTCACCGAACACCCTGACCACGATGTGATCTGACGGTTGGAATCCTGTCGTTATTCGCTATTTAGCTATAGTGCTAAAGTCAAAATATGACCGAGATCGGGCCTGAAGAGGAAGCCGGGGTGTTCCGCGCGCTGGCCGACCCCACTCGCCGACAGATCCTCGAGGACTTGCGCTCCGGCGAGTTGACCGCAGGGGAAATCGCCGCCAAGTTTCCGATCAGCGGTCCGTCGATCTCCCGGCATCTGGGCGTACTCAAGGCAGCCGGGCTCGTCCGAGAGCGACGAGCCGGCAATCGAATCTTCTACTCGCTTGTCGAGGAACGACTGGCTTTATGTGTCGGCAGGTTCCTGAGCGCGATCTGCCCGGAGCAGGTCATCGTCAGACAGCGCAGACCCCGAACCACCGAGAACAGGGGAACCTGATGAGACCACCGCAGATGTCCAGCGTCGTCGAGCGACGCCTTCTGGTGAACTACCGCGTCGCCCCTGAGGCTGCCGCGAGCTTGGTGCCGCCGCCGATGCGGCCTCAATTGGTCGGCGGCTGGGCGGTTGCCGGAATCTGCCTGATCCGCCTCGGGCAGTTGCGACCCAGTCGGCTACCCGGCTGGATCGGGCTGCGCAGCGAGAACGCGGCACATCGCGTCGCGGTTGAGTGGGATGGTCCGCAGGGACGCTCGACCGGTGTGTACATCTCGCGTCGCGACAGCGGCTCGGTGATCAATGTCCTTGCCGGTGGCCGACTGTTTCCGGGTGAGCACAGTCTGGCGCGGTTCGACGTGCGGGAGACGACGCAGGACCTGCATGTGGCTTTCGCCAGTCATGACGGGTCCCTGTCCGTCAGCGTGGATGTCCGGACCGCCGAGCGGTTCCAGGGAAGCGAACTGTTCGCCGATCTGGCGCAGGCATCGGACTTCTTTCGGCATGGCTCTGCCGGATTCTCGGCCACGCGTGGCGGTCGATGCCTCGATGGGCTCGAGCTCCAGACGAACTCGTGGCACGTCGAGCCGGTCGAGGTCTGCTCGGTTCGGTCCACGGTCTTCGACGACCGGGACCGGTTCCCGCCCGGCACCGCAGTGCTCGACTGCGCCTTGCTCATGCGCCAGGTGCCGGTGTCCTGGCGCCCTCTTCCGCCCCTGCGGCCACGCCACGAATCTCTTCCGCCCGCGACAAGCGGACACAACCCGACCTAGTTCGCTGCGATCGTTGGTATCGGAATCGACAACGACCCGAAAGGACAACGATGACCACCGAGAACACCCCGGCGTCCGCACTCGACGGCGAACGCGCCGATCTGCTCGCCCAGCTCGCCGCCGCACGCAGCGCCCTGCGCGGGACCGTCGACGGGCTGACCGACGAGCAGGCCGGCGCGCATCCCACCGTCAGCGCCCTGTCGCTGGGCGGGCTGGTCAAACATGTCGCGGCGATGGAGGACAACTGGCTGCGGTTCGTCGTGGAGGGCCCCTCGGCCATGACCTACGAGCTGCCCGAGGGGGTCACCTGGGCGGACTTCGCCGCCGGCACCGCGCGGGAGTATCCGCAGTGGGCCATCGACCACCGCAACACCTTCGTCATGCTGCCCGGTGAAACGCTCGCCGGCATCCTGACCCGCTACGAGCAGATCGCCGCGCGCACGGAGGAGATCATCGCCGCCGTGCCCGATCTCGCGGCCACGCATCCGCTCCCCGACGCGCCGTGGCACGAGACGGGTGCGGCGCGCAGCGTGCGCCGGGTGCTGATGCATCTGATTCACGAGACCGCGCAGCACGCCGGGCACGCCGACATCATCCGCGAGTCACTGGACGGCCGGACCGCGGGCTGACGCCCGGACCCCACGCGGCGGGTGCATACCGGCCGCCGCGTGGGCCCGGGCGAAGGTGGCGCTTTCAGCGCCCGGCGGTGACGCGGTCGCGCAGCCCTTCGGCGAAGGTGCGTGCAGCGTGGAGGTCGGCGGCGTCGGGATGTCCCTTGCTGATTCCGCCGACGATTCGCATCGGCAGCCAGGTATCGAGGCCGCGGCAGGTGAAGGTGTCGAGCACCGTGAAGCCGCGCTGGGTGAGAAGCGTTGCGAGCGAACGGGTATAGCGGCGCAGGGGTGTTTCCGGCATACCGCTGGTGGCGTAGACGAACGCCTTGGTACCGGACTGTGCCGGCAGCGCGCGAATCAGCTCGCGCAAGCGGGGATGGAAGTTCATGGTGAAGATGCCGGACCCGAATCCCACGAGGTCGCAGGAGGCGAGTTCGGCGGTGTCGAGTTCCTCGGGCCCGACGACGCGGGCGCCGAGCACTTCGCCCATGGCCTCGGCGATCCGCCGAGTTTTGCCGTGCGATACCGAGACACATACGATGACGGCCTTCATGCGGGCTCCCTTGCTCGTCCGGTTCGACTCGGATTCCCGGATCGTATCGACCGCGCCCTCCCTTACGATGACGCCATGGCGGAGATCACGGTGGAGCAGCGCGATGCGGTCGCGGTGGTGACGGTATCGGACCCGCAGCGCCGAAATGCGTTGACACTCGGGCTGTCCGAGCAGCTGGCGGCGGCGATCGCGGAGGCGGAAGCCGATGCCGGGGTGCACGCGGTGGTGATCACCGGGGCTCCGCCGGCATTCTGCGCGGGCGCCGATCTCAGCGCACTCGGCGAGGCGGCGGAGGAAGGCTTGCGGGCCATCTACGCGGGATTCCTCGCTGTGGCCGAATGCTCGCTGCCCACGGTCGCGGCCGTCGGTGGGGCCGCGGTCGGCGCGGGCCTGAATCTGGCGCTAGCCGCCGATGTGCGCCTCGCCGGACCGCGCGCTCGGTTCGATGCGCGATTCCTGCGGCTGGGTATCCATCCGGGCGGCGGCATGACCTGGATGTTGCAGCGCGCCGTCGGGTCGCAGCAGGCCGCGGCCATGACGCTGCTCGGCGAGATCCTCGATGCCGACGCGGCCCACAGTGCGGGCCTGGTGCATCGTGTCGTACTCGGCGACCACGACGACTTGCTCTCCGCCGCGGTCGAATTGGCGGCCGGTGCGGCCGAGGCGCCGCGCGATCTGCTGATCACCACCAAACGCACCATGCGCCACACACGCACCCTGGACGCGCATGCCGAGGCCGTCGACGCGGAGATCGTGCCCCAGGTGGCTTCGCTGGATTCCGAGGAGTTCGCCGCCCGGCTCGCCGCGATGAAGGCGCGCATCAGCGCCCCGCGATAGCCGACGAGAATGTGATTCTCGCTGAAGTAGAATCAAATCGCTCATGTGTGGCCCGGCCGGGACGCACCGGACCGGAGGAGATGCCGTGAGTGTCGAAAGCAGACTGTCCCCGCGCCGCCACGTGCTGCTCGAACTCGGCTTCGCTACCCGGCGCGCCGGTGACGAGGTGCACGGTTCCGCGACCATCGTGCCGGAACTGCACGCGCCGGGAACCGCGCATCTGCGCACCTCCATTCTCGCCACCTGGGCCGATACCGTGGCCGGGTTGCTGGCGTCGCTGGTGATGCATCCGCGGGTCCCGGTGACCCTGGAACTCGACGTCAACCTCTACCGGCCCGCGCCCGCGGCCGGGCAGCTCGAGGCGATCGGCCGCACCGTGAAGGTGGGCCGGTCGGTCTTCGTGGCCGAGATCGACTTCGCCGTCGACGGCGAACCGCTGGCCTTGGCCGGCGCCTCCTTCATGGTCGCCCCCGACCCGGACCTGCAACTTCCCCGCGCGCTCAGCATCGACATGCCGGCCGGCCGCGATCGGCTCACCACTCCCCTGGCCGAACGCCTGCGCTGCGAACGGGCGCGCCCCGGCGTGGCCGTTCTCCCGCGCACCGACGAGGTGCTCAACGCCGCCGGCAGCGTCAACGGCGGCCTCATCGCCGTCGCGGCCGAGGAAGCCGTGCTGTCCCTGGCTCCCGGTGACAGCCTCAGCTTCCTCGGCCTGCGTTATCTGCAACCGGCCAAGGTGGGCCCGGTGACGGCCACCGCGACGCTGCGGGGCGGTGTCGGCCGGGTCGATCTGCGCGACACCGGCGCCGACGACCGCCTGGCCACCATCGCCACCGCCCGCATCTTCGGTGTCGCGGCGCGACCGTAGATCCGGCGGCCGATCAGGCCGCGCCGAACCAGGTCGGGAGATGGGCGAGCAGATCGTCCTGGTCGTCGCCGACCCATGCCACATGCCCGTCCGGCCGTAAAAGAACTGCGGGAACATCCAATTCGTCGCTGACATCGGCGACGTGATCCACCCGGTCGGCCCACCCCGCCACCGACAGCCGGCCGGTCTGATCCAGCAGCAGTCCGCGGCCCGCGTGCATCAACTCGTAGAGGCGTCCGTCCTTCAACCGCACGTCCCGCAGGCGCCGGCCGAGCAGTTCGTGCCCGTCACCGAAGTCGTAGCGGATCGCGGTGCCGGTGATCTTCTCGGTCAGCCGCCGGTTGACCTCCTCGATATCGATGAGCTCGGTGAGCAGCCGCCGCACCGCACGGGGCCCCGGCTCGAGCGATATCAGCTCCATCTGCGCGCGCGTGTTGTCAAGCACGTCGGCGGCGACCGGGTGCCGCTCGGCCTCGTAGCTGTCCAGCAGCCCGGCGGGCGCCCAGCCGGCGACTTCGGCGGCGAGCTTCCACCCCAGATTGAACGCGTCCTGGATGCCGAGGTTGAGACCCTGGCCGCCGACCGGCGGATGGACGTGCGCGGCATCCCCGGCCAGCAGCACCTGCCCGGACCGATACCGCGCGGCCAGCCGGGTCGCGTCTCCGAAACGCGAGAGCCAGCGCGGTGAATGCACGCCGAAGTCGGTGCCGGCGGTGGCCACCAACTGTCGCTTCACCTCCTCCATCGTCGGTGGCACCGTACGGTCCTCGGACAACCCCTCGGCCGGCACCACGAAGCGGAACGTCCCGTTGCCCGACGGCCCGACCCCGAAACGCCGCTGGGTCTTGCGGACCTCGGTCACCACCGCGGTCACGGTCTCCAGCGGCGCGTCCAGCTCGACCTCCCCCAGCAGCGTCTCCACCCGCGTCGGTTCACCGGGGAAATCGATCCCCACGAGTTTGCGCACGGTGCTGCGTCCGCCGTCGCAGCCGACGAGATACCGTGCGCGCAGCCGGCTGCCGTCGGCCAGGTCGACGGTCACACCCTCCGCATCCTGGGTGGCGCCGACCACTTCGCAGCCGCGCCGGATGTCGACGCCCATCTCGGCCGCATGTTCGGCGAGCAGCCGATCGGTGACCGTCTGCGGAATGCCGAGCACATACGCGTGCGCCGAGTCCAGCTCCGGCTGCGGTGCCGTGATACCGGCGAAGAACCCGCCGACCGGATATTTCGTGCCCAGCTCGAGGAAACGCTCCAGCAGCCCCCGCTGATCCATCACCTCGATACTGCGCGCGTGCAGGCCCAGCGCGCGGACAACCTTCGTCGGCTCGGTCTCCTTCTCCAGCACGACCGGGTTCAGGCCGTGCAACCGCAATTCGCACGCCAGCATCAGACCGGTAGGCCCGGCACCGGCAACGATCACGTCAATCATGAAACCCCATTCGACACGGTGGTGGCCGAGCCCGCGAAACAGCCGATTTTCGCAGGTCATGGCGTTGGCTCGACGATTGTGCAGCACACCCCCGGCCTTGCCGCAAGACCCCCTGTGCGATATACATTGATAGTGGAAGGGAGTTCGGGGGAACTCCGCGCAATCCGATTCCGGGCTACTTCTGTTCCCGCGCTTCCGCTTCGCCCGCAGCTCACACCGCGCGCGTCATGAAGACACTCGTCCCGTTGTCGAGGTAGTCGCCGAACGCGCCGCACCGCACGAACCCGCACCGTTCGTACAGCGTCCGCGCAGGCCGAAACGCTTCGCCCGCACCGGTTTCCAGACTCACGCGCGCCCAGCCGCGGGCGCGTGCCAGCTCGAGCAGATGCGTGACGATCGCGGCGCCGACGCCGTGCCCGCGCGCCGCGTCGACGGTGTGCATCGATTTCAGTTCCCCGTGCCCGCCACCGAGATCACGCACCGCGCCCATACCCAGCAGCAGACCGTCGCGCCGAGCGGTGACCAGCGTGAGTAATGGATCGGCCCATCCGCCCTGGTCGAGCGCGAAGACGGCCTCGGCGGGGGTATGGGCCCGCGCGAAGGCGAGATGGCGGGCGGCCAGAGCCCGCACGTCGGCTCGGACGGGATCGTCGGCGGCGACTGTCACGGACGGCACGGTCGATCATTCTTCCCGGCGCGGGCGGGCGCGGCGAACGTCGTTGCCCGGTAGCCTGTCTCGCGATGAGCGTCTCACCGGATCCCGTGGTCGTCGATATCGCCGTGCCGGAGGCGGTTCGCACCGAATTACGGCGGGGTGTGCGCAGTGTGCTCGTCGACACGGTCGCCCTGCGGATGGTGCGGGAGCGCTTCGACACCGAGCAAGCCGGGGCACTGGGCCGTTATCTGGAGGCTTCACAGTCGCCGAACACGGTGCGCGCCTACCGATCCGACTGGATCGGATGGTCGGCGTGGTGTGCGGCCGAGGCGCGGTGCGCACTTCCCGCGGACGCCCTGGACGTCGCGGTATATCTGGCCGCGGCCGCCGATGCGCGAAAACCGTCCGGCGAGTGGGCATTCGGGCCGGCCACACTGGAACGCAAGAGCGCCGCCATCGCCGCGGTCCATGCCGCCAACGGCCTGCCCTCCCCGACCCGATCCGATGTGGTGCGGCTGACCCTGCGTGGCATTCGCCGCACCCGTCGCAGCGTGCCCAACCGTAAGCGTCCCGTGCTGCTGCACACGCTCGAACAACTGCTGGACGGATTGCCGGCCCCGGGCTGGCCCACCGAGCCGGCCCGCCGCCGAGACCGGCTGATGCTGCTCGTCGGCTTCGCCGGGGCACTGCGCCGTAGCGAACTCGCCGGACTACGCGTCGGCGATGTGACGGTCACCGTCGATCACCGCACGGGCGAGCCCGTGCTGCTGGTGCGGCTGCCGGCGACAAAAACCGATCCGACCGGCGCGGGCGCCCAATCGGTGGCCCTGCCGCGTGGGGCACGACCCTCGACGTGTCCGGTGTGCGCCTTCGCGGAGTGGATCGACCTGCGCGACATCCATTCCGAGGGCGGCGCCGACGATCTGCGGTCCTGGACTGAGCGCACTACCGCCGCCACCGACATCCACCGCTGCCACGGCTTCACCGGCGCCACCCGGGTCGATCCGCAGGCCCCGCTGTTCCCGCCGGTGTCGCGGCACGGCGGCATCGGCGCGCAGCCGATTTCCGGGCGGGCGGTGGCGGAACTGGTGAAACGCTATGCCGCACGGGCGGGACTCGATCCGGCCCTGTTCTCCGGACATTCGCTGCGCGCCGGATTCGCCACCCAGGCCGCATTGGGCGGCGCGAGCGACCGCGAAATCATGCGCCAGGGCCGCTGGTCCAATCCGCGCACCGTGCACGGCTACATCCGCACCGCGAACCCGTTGGAGGACAACGCGGTAACGAAACTCGGGTTGTGAGGCCGAGTCGAACGGTCTGCGGCAGAAGTGGAAATACGGCAGCCATTGTGACATCTATCCCGTTGTCTGAAACGGCATTTCATGGCTTGCGCTGGCAAGGTCGGGGCGCTGTCAGCGTCATGACCTGGGGATATGACAGAACGAATGCGTTGATTTGCACTGCAAGTGGCATCGTTCGAATTTCCTCTTTGCGCGAAGAGGTATTTTATGCCCCCTGCCGCGGGCCAATACCTTTCGATTCATGGAGTGGAACTTTCAGTCGGCAGAAGAAATTGCGGCTGCCTTGCGTGCCGGTGTGGTGACCTCGGTCGAGCTGACCGACGCGGCGATCGCCCGGATCGAGCGCGACGACAAGGCGATCAACGCGATCTGTGTGCCGGACTTCGACAATGCGCGGGCCGCCGCGCGCGCTGCCGACCGGGCGCGCGCCCGCGGCGAGGACCGCCCGCTGCTCGGTATTCCGGTGACGGTCAAGGAGTCCTACGATATGGCCGGGCTGCCCACGACCTGGGGCATACCGCAGCACGCCGACTATGTACCGACCGAGGACGCGGTACAGGTATCGCGGCTGAAGGCCGCCGGTGCGGTGATCCTCGGCAAAACCAATGTGCCGCTGATGCTGCGCGATATCCAGAGCTTCAACGAGATCTACGGCACCACCAACAATCCGTGGGATCACGGCCGCACGTCGGGTGGGTCGTCCGGCGGTTCGGCGGCGGCCCTGGCGTGCGGATTCGGTGCGCTGTCCATCGGCTCCGACCTTGCCGGTTCGTTGCGCACCCCTGCGCATTTCTGCGGCATCTACGCGCACAAGCCGACACTCGGTCTGGCGCCGACCCGCGGGATGGTCGCGCCGCCCGCGCCGGCACTGCCGGTGGACCTCGATCTCGCCGTTGTCGGTCCGATGGCGCGCACCGCCCGCGATCTCACACTCCTGCTCGACGTGATGGCCGGACCGGACCCGCTGACCCACGGCGTCGCCTACGACGTCGTATTGCCGCCCGCGCGCCACGAACGGCTGGCCGACTTCCGTGTGCTGGTCGTCGAGGACCATCCGCTCATTCCGACCGGGGCGGCGGTGCGGGCGGGCGTCAACCGGGTCGCCGAGGCGCTCGTGGACGAGGGTGCCCGCGTGGAACGGCACAGCCCGCTGCTGCCCGACCCGACCGAAGGGGCGACACTGTATATGCAGCTGATGCTGTCGAACGCCGCAGCAGGTCTTCCCTTCGACGTGTACCGGCAGCTGCAGACCCGAGCCGCCGCCCTCAGCGCGGACGATCGGGGTCTCGACGCGGCGCGATTGCGCGGCATGGTGCTCAGTCACCGCGACTGGGTCGCGGCGAACAACGGTCGCGAACTCCACCGCCACGGTTGGCGGCGACTGTTCTCCGAGTTCGATGCGGTGGTGTGCCCCATCACACCCACTCCCGCCTATCCGCACGACCACAACGGAGATCTGGAGGACCGGCACATCGACATCGACGGCGTCGAGTACCCGTACTTCGACCAGCTCGTGTGGGCCGGCATGGCCACCATGCCCGGCCTGCCCGCCACCGCCATACCGGCGGGCCGCTCACCCGAGGGCCTGCCGGTGGGAGTGCAGCTCATCGGCCCGATGTTCGAGGACCGCACCCCGCTGCGGCTGGCCGAACTGCTCGAGCAGAAGATCGGCGGCTTCCGGGCACCGTAGTGCGGGCGCTGAGTCGGACCAGTGCGTCGGCGCCGATGCCCCGGCCGGCGCTGCGCACTCGAGACTCTCCCATCGAGTGGGGCCGGAATCCGCACGATGTCGATACCGCTGCGCCACCGGTCGCGTTTGTGCGGTGCGCGGGTCTGAGTGGCTGCGCGGCCGGAAATTGATGTGCGCGTGGCCGTTCGCCCGCACTATCGTTGCCTCTCCGGTGATGGTGCCGGTGCGCTTCGGGGCGTGGCTTGGTCGCAGCGGGCGACAGGGCGTACGGACGGGGGTGGGCAGGTGGAGAATCTGCTGTTGGAGGGCGTCGTCGGGTCGCAGGCGTACGGCTTGGCAACGGCGATGAGCGATACCGACTATGCCGGGGTCTACGCGGAACCGACGAGTGCGTTGCTGGGTTTGCATCCGCCGGCGCGAGCCAGCCGCACCGGCCGCGGTGGCGACGACGCCGTCTACCACGAAATCGGTAAGGCGATGGCCCTGATGCTGTCGTGCAATCCGACGGCCTACGAATTGCTGTGGCTCGACACCTACACGGTCACAACGGCTTTCGGGCGGGAACTCGTCTCGCTGCGTGGGTGTTTCGCGTCGGCGAGGCGGGTCCGGCGGGCGTATGTCGGGTATGCCGCCGCGCAGCTGCGTGATCTGGAACAGCGCCCGCATCCGTCGCCGGACCGGCGCGCCAAACAAGCCCGCCACACGTTGCGGCTGCTGTGGCAGGGACATCAGCTCTACACCACCGGCTTCCTGCCGATCCGGGTGCCGGATCCGGAGCGCTACCTCGAGTTCGGGCAGCGGGCCGCGGCCGAGGGGGCGACTCCGGTGCGGGCGGTGTTCGCCGAGTACGAGGCGGCATTCGCCGAGGCGACCTCGGCCCTGCGGAAGGAGCCCGACGAAACGCCGATCGAGTCACTGCTGCAACGGATCCGGCGTGCCTATCTGAACGAGGAGTCTTAATGAGCGAGGTGTGGTTCCTCGCCGATCCGCACGTGGGGCATCGGCTGGTGTCGGGCCTGCGCGGGTTCGACACACCCGAGGCGCACGATGCCGAGCTCGCCGAGCGGTGGGACGGCAGGGTCGGCGTCGAGGATCAGGTCTGGGTGCTCGGCGACATCTCGGTCGGTGGCACGAAGGCCCAGATGACCGCACTCGAGTGGATGTCGCGGCGGCCGGGGGTGAAGCATCTGGTGGCCGGCAACCACGACGGCTGCCATCCGATGCGCAGCCGGGCGCATCACTGGCAGCGGATCTATCTGGAGGTGTTCGCCTCGGTGCAGCAGTCCGCGGTGCGCAAGATCGACGGTCACCGGGTGCTGTTGTCGCACTTTCCCTTTCACGGCGCCGCGGACGGGGACCATACCGCCGAGAACCGGTTCGAGGAGTGGCGGCTGCCCGCGACCGGTGACAATGCCGGGCGTTGGCTGCTGCACGGCCACACGCACAGTTCGGTGCGGATCCGCGGCCGGATGATTCACGTCGGTCTCGACGCCCATGAGCTGGCGCCGGTGCCGTTGGAGTGGGTGCGCCGAGTCATCGCGGGTACGGAGAAGGAGTCGGAAATCCGGTGGCCGGGCCGGTTCGCCGATCGTTAGGGTCGTCCTGTGGTGGCGCGTGATCATCTGCTCGAATTCGCCGGATTGGCCGCACTGCTCGTCGTCATTCCCGGGCCGAGCGTCCTGTTCGCGATCACCCGTGCGATCACAGTCGGGCGGCGGGAAGCACTGTTCACCGTGGCCGGCAACGCGGTCGGTGTGTACCTGCAGGTCGCCGCGGTCGCGTTCGGGCTCGGGACCGTGGTCGCGGCGTCGGCCACCGTTTTCACCGCCGTCAAAGTCCTGGGCGCGACCTACCTGATCTATCTAGGGCTCCAGGCGATTCGCCATCGAGCTCGGCTGGCCGACACCTTCACCGCTGAGGTGACCGCACTCCGGCGTGGTCCGCTCACCATGCTGCGCGACGGGCTGATCGTCGGATTCGCCAACCCGAAGTCCCTGGTCTTCCTCGCCGCGCTGCTGCCGCAATTCGTCACCCCGGAAAACGGCTGGGTTCCGGTGCAGATGCTGATACTCGGCATGTGTATCCCGGTGTTCGGGTTGATCTTCGACTCCGCGTGGGCACTGACCGCCGGGACAGCGCGCGCCTGGTTCGCGCGCTCGCCCCGACGACTGGCCGCCGTCGGAGGTGCCGGTGGACTCATGATGATCGGACTCGGTACCAGCTTGGCGCTGACCGGCCGAAAAGACTGAGGCCGGAGCCCGGCACATGGGCGTGCACCGCGCCCACCGGATGTCGTTGTCCGGCAGGCGATTACGAGCGAACGTCCGATGAGGCCGAAACGATCCGCGGTGGGGTGAGTACCGTCAGGTCCGGGACCGCGCCGTGATAGGCCTCGATCTGCACGAGCGCCAGTTGTCCCGTACTGCCCTGGCTCAGTGTGGAGGAGGGGCGGTCGGCGGTGAGCACGTTCGGGTTGCCGTGCCGGCAGAACGACGGATCCGCGGGATCCGGGTCGTACCAGGCGCCGGTGGACAGTTGCGCGATACCCGGCGCGACCGCGTCGTCGACGACGAGTCCGGCCAGGCAGGAGCCCCGGTCGTTGTACAGGCGCACGATATCGCCGTCGGCCAGACCACGGGAGTGGGCCTCCGATGGATGCAGGCGCACCGGTTCGCGGTCGCGGATCTTCACCGATCGGCTGTGGGCGCCGACGTCGAGCTGGCTGTGCAGTTTGGTGCGCGGCTGGTTGGCGACCAGTTGAAGCGGAAAGCGTTGTGCCGCAGGGCTGCCCAGCCATTCATCCGGTTCGAGCCATACCGGGTGGCCGGGGCAGTCGGGGTAGCCGTACCCGGCGATGGTTTCGGAGAAGATCTCGATGCGACCGGAGGGTGTCGGTAGCGGATGCGTGCCGGGGTCGGCGCGGAAATCCGCGAACACCACCTGCGGTGGGTCGGCGAGGGGCAGGTCGAGACCGGAACCGGCCCAGAATCGGTCGAAGTCCGGGAAGCCGCGTCCGCGTTCGCCGAGGTCGGACAACCATTGCTCGTACAGGTGCCGCAGCCATTCGCCTGTTGTGCGTCCCTCGGTGAATTCCTTGCCGGTGCCGAGTCTTTCGGACAATTCGGCGAGGATGTCGTAGTCGTCGCGGGCCTGTCCGTATGGGCGGGTGAGGGCCGGCATCGGGAACAGGACGCCGTCGTTGTCGCCGGTGCCGTAGTCGTCGCGTTCGATGGTCATGGTGGCCGGCAGCACGATATCGGCGTGGCGGGCGGTGGCGGTCCAGAACGAGTCGTGGACGACGATGGTGTCGGGCCGATCGAACGCGCGGCGCAGGCGCGCCAGGTCCTGATGGTGATGGAAGGGGTTGCCACCGGCCCAATAGACCAGGCGGATATCGGGATAGCGCAGCTCACGTCCGTCGTATCGGAACGGCGTGCCGGGTGCGAGCAGCATATCGGCGATCCGCGCGACGGGGATGAATCGGTCGATCGGGTTGGCGCCCTGGGGAAGTCGCGGCAGCGGCAGGGTGCGGGTGGGTTCGCCGACGCTCGCCGAGGATCCGTAGCCGTGTCCGAAACCGCCGCCGGGCAATCCGATCTGGCCCAGCATGGCGGCCAGCACCACGCCCAGCCACGTCGGTTGCTCCCCGTACTGCGCCCGCTGCAGCGACCAGCTCACCGTGACGAGCGTGCGCGCCGCGGCCATCTCGTGTGCCAGCGCCCGGATGCGTTCGGCCGGCACCCCGGTGATCGCGGCCGCCCAGACGGGATCCTTCACCACCCCGTCGGCCGTGCCGCGTAGATAGTGCGCGAACTGTTCGTAGCCGACGGTGTGGGAGTTCAGGAATGCGGTGTCGGCCAGGCCGTCGGCGTCGAGAACCTGAGCCAGCGCGAGCATCAGCGCGGCGTCGGTGCCCGGGCGCGGGGCGATCCACTCCGCCTCCGCGACCTCGGCGGTGTCGTCGCGCAGCGGGGCGACGGTGACGAACCGGCAGCCACGCCGCCGGGCTCGCTCGATCCAGTCGCGGGTGTGGTGGCGCGAGACACCGCCCGGATTGACCGCGGCGTTCTTCGGCGAGATACCTCCGAACGCGACCACCAGTTCAGTGTTCTCGGCGATCACCGATTTGGCGGTGAAGCGTCCCAGCAGCGCGAACAGCGGACCCAGCACATAGGGCAGCAATACCGTGGAGGTGCCCAGGCTGTAACTGTTGACGTGACGGACGTAGCCACCCAGGCAGTTCAGGAACCGGTGCAACTGGCTCTGGGCGTGATGGAATCGTCCCGCGCTGGCCCAGCCGTAGGAACCGCCGTAGACGGCTTCGGGGCCGAATTCGCTGTAGACCCGGCGCAATTCGCCGCTGAGCAGATCCAGCGCGCGGTCCCAGCTCACCGGGACATAGGAATCGCTGCCGCGGCCGGAGGCTCCCGGTCCGTGTTCGAGCCATGATTTCCGGACGTAGGGCCGGTCTATGCGGGTTGGGTGATGCTGCGCCGAAGCCACATTGCCGATCAGCGGGGTGGGCTCGGGATCGCCGGGCCAGGGCCGTACGTCGGTCAGCCGTTCGCCGTCGCTGACGGCGTCGAACGCTCCCCAATGCGTCATGTGCGTGGCCATGGCCGCCACCCTAGCCGCGCGCACCGACAGTGTTCGACCGAATTACGCAACATCTGGACACTTGCCCAATTGCGGGTGAGAATGACTGCGCCGCAACCGGCCGTACGCGAGTGGTGACCGGGTTACCGTTGCCGGAGCGTGCCCCACCGGATACCGAGGAGTTCGATGCGCAACGTCAGTCGCCGCCAGGCTTTCGGTCTGCTCGCCGCCGGGACCGCCGCCGCCGTGGCCGGTCCCGCCGCCTTCGCCCGGGCCCGTCCCGCCGCGCCGGCCACCGTGCCGAATCTGGGCGGTGACTTCCTGTGGGGTGTGGCCAGCGCCGGATTCCAGTGCGAAGGCCATGCGCCCGACAGCAACTGGCTCCGGTACGTGGCCTCGCATCCCGACTTCGACCGTTACCACGATGCGGTCGATTTCTTCACCGGCTATCGCTCCGATATCGGACTGGCCGCCGGCCTCGGCGTCGGCGTCTACCGCATCAGCGTCGAATGGGCACGGGTACAGCCGCGGCCCGGCGAATGGGACGCGGCCGGATTCGCCTTCTACGACAGCGTTCTCGACACGATGGCCGCACACGGCATCCGCCCGATGCTGACCCTGGACCACTGGGTGTATCCCGGCTGGGCCGCCGACCGCGGCGGCTGGGCGCATCCGGCGATGCTCGACGACTGGCTGGCCAACGCGCGAACGGTGGTGCAGCGCTAAGCCTCTCGCAATCCGCTGTGGGTCACGTTCAACGAGCCGGCAATGTACATCGTCAACGAAACCCGCAACGGCGGATTGTCGCCGGCGGACGTCCCGGCGATGCAGCAGCGACTGATCCAGGCGCACAACACCATCTACGACGACATCCACCGGATGCAGCCGGGCGCCATGGTGACCAGCAACCTCGCCTACATCGTCGGCACCGCGGAACCGGTGGTCAACGGTCCGATGATCGATGCCATCGCCGCGAAACTCGACTATGTCGGCATCGATTACTACTACGGGCACACCCCGCAGGACCTCGCCCGGCTGTCGCCGGGCGACCTCGAGCAGCTGTGGAAGATGCCACTGCAACCCGAGGGAATCTACTATGCGCTGGAATACTATTCGCGTCGATTCCCCGGTAAGCCGCTGTACGTGGTGGAGAACGGCATGCCGACCGAGAACGGCGCGCCCCGCCCCGACGGTTACACCCGCGGCGACGATCTGCGCGACACCGTGTACTGGCTCCAGCGCGCCGAAGCCGACGGCATCGACGTGATGGGCTACAACTACTGGTCGATCACCGACAACTACGAGTGGGGCAGCTACACACCACGCTTCGGCTTGTACACCGTCGACGTGCTGACCGACCCCGCTCTGACCCGCCGCCCCACCGACGCCGTGGATGCCTACCGCGCGATCACTCGGGCCGGGGGTGTTTCCGTGGACTACCGTCCCACGCGCGGGCCGGTGGCCTGTTCGCTGGTCGACATTCCGGGCAGCTGTGCCGATCCGGTGACCGTGCCGCACTGATCGCACCCACCCGGTATGCGGGCGCGCGGCACTGGGGCTAGTTTCAGAGGGGCAAATGTTGCGGTCCGGTCACGGACCGACGAAACACCCTGATGGAGGACAGCTCGTGCGCATCCTGTTGGTCGCCAGCGCATTCAACAGTCTCACCCAGCGAGTGCATGCCGAATTGCGGGAACGCGATCACGAGGTCGGCGTCGAGTTGGCTCTCGGCGACGATCTACTCCGTGCCCGGGTCGCCCGCTTCCGGCCGGATCTGATTCTGGCGCCGATGCTCACCACGGCGATTCCCGAGGATGTGTGGACCGAACATCCGGTGTTCATCGTGCATCCGGGACCGATGGGTGATCGGGGGCCGTCGTCGCTGGACTGGGCCATCACCGAGGGTGCGGCCCGCTGGGGTGTGACGGTGCTGCAGGCGGTGGCGGAGATGGACGCCGGTCCGATCTGGGCGTCGGTGGGTTTCGATGTGGCGCCGTGCGGTAAGAGCGAGCTGTATCGCAACGAGGTGTCCGACGCGGCGGTCGAGGCGGTGCTGACGGCGGTGCGCCGCTTCGCATCCGGCGACTACGTGCCCGAACCACTGGATTACGACCGCCCCGACGTCACCGGCCGGCTGCGGCCGTTCCTCACCCAGCAGGTACGCCGCATCGATTGGGCCAGCGCCGATACCGCCACGGTGATCCGCACCCTGCGCGCGGCCGATTCCCAGCCGGGTGTGCTGGACGAACTGTTCGGCCGCGAATACTTCGTCCACGGTGGCCACTACGAGGACCGGCTGCGTGGCGAACCGGGCGCGGTGATCGCCACCCGCGACGGTGCGATCTGCCGGGCCACCGTCGACGGTGCGGTGTGGTTGCCGCAGCTGCGCCCGCGCCGCGTGCCGGGCGGACCGGTGACGTTCAAGATGCCGGCCACCGACGCGCTGGGCGCCGATCTGCCCGCCGGAGTCCCCGAGGTGCCGGTCTCGCCCGCCGAGGCGGCGGTGCGCGACACCTGGTCGGAGCTGCGCTACCACGAGGACGCCGGCGTGGGATATCTCGAATTCGCCTATCCCGGTGGGGCGATGGACACCCGGCAGTGCCGGCGGCTGCTGACCGCGTATCGCGAGGCCTGCGATCGACCGGTGGATGTGCTGGTGCTGGGGCCGCGGCGCGACTTCTTCTCCAATGGCATCCATCTCAACGTGATCGAGGCGGCCGCCGATCCGGCCGAGGAGTCGTGGCGCAACATCAACGCGATCGACGATGTGGTGGAGGCGATTCTCACCACCACCGACAAACTGGTGATCGCGGCGCTGTCGGGCAATGCCGCCGCCGGTGGGGTGATGCTGGCCCTGGCCGCCGACCACGTGTGGTGCCGGGAATCGGTGGTGCTCAATCCGCACTACCGGCTGATGGGCCTGCACGGTTCGGAGTATTGGACCTACACCTTGCCGCAACGGGTGGGCACGGAGATGGCGGAGCAGCTGACCAGCCGGACCCTGCCGGTCGGCGCGCGGGCCGCGGCGCGAGTGGGTTTGGTGGACAAGGTGTTCGAAGGCTCCACCGAGCAGTTCCGGGCACAGGTTCGGCGCGAGGCCGAAAACCTCGCGGCCGCACCGGAACTGCAGAATCTACTGCTGGCGAAGAAGCAGCGCCGCGCGGCCGACGAGGCGGTGCGGCCGTTGGCGCGGTATCGGGCCGAGGAGCTGGCGCATATGCATCGCAACTTCTTCGGCGACGGCGAGTCCTATCACCGGTTGCGGCGTGAATTCGTCGCCAACACCAAACCGCTGGCGACGCCCGCGCATCTGCTGGGCTGAGGTCCCGGGCCGTCCGGTCGTGGCCGTGCGCTGCCGCGACCGGACGGTGTTCCGCGCGAAGATGTTCAGGCGGAACGGGATTCGACGACCGGGCGAGCGGCCGCCGAACGGGTGCCGAAGCGCAGGATGCCGTCTTCGAGGTCGGCTTTGCGCAGCAGCGCGCGGTCGCGGTAGTAGTTGTTGATCACCTTCCACGGGCCGCGGCGGCCCTGGCGCGGCATGACCGCGTCGCCGCGGGCGATGTAGCCGGAGGTCAGCGCGCCGCCCATCATCGATTCCGGCGCCCGGTCGGCTTCCTCGGCTTCGGCGACGAACGTCGAATACCCCTCGGCCTTCATGTGATTGAGCAGGCGGCAGAAGTATTCGGCGGCGAGATCGGCCTTCAGCGTCCAGGAGGCGTTGGTGTAGCCGATGATCATCATGGCGTTGGGCAGCCCGCTCATCAGCGCACCCTTGTAGGCGACCAGATCGCGGGTGGCGATCGGGGTGCCGTCCACATCGATCGCCGCGCCGCCGAGCATCTGGATGTTGAGGCCGGTCGCGCTGATCACGATGTCGGCCGGCAGTTCCTCGCCGGATTCCAGGCGGATGCCGGTTTCGGTGAAGGTCGCGATCCGGTCGGTGACGATGGAGGCGCGTCCGTTGCGCAGCACCTTGAACAGATCCCCGTTGGGAACGATGCACAGCCGCTGATCCCACGGGTTGTAGCTGGGGCTGAAGTGGCGCATGTCCACGTTCGGCCCGACGGCGACCCGCACGGCCTGCAGGAGCAGTTTCCGCGACAGGGCGGGGTTGCTGCGGGAGAGGGCGAAACTGGCGCGCTGCAGGGCGATATTGCGGGCGCGGCCGGTCTTGTAGGCCAGCGCGGCGGGCAGTTTGGCCTTCTTCATGCCGACCGCGACGGGGTCCTCGGCCGGCAGCGGCGCGATGTAGGTGGGCGAACGCTGCAGCATGGTCACGTGCGCGGCGTCCTCGCTCATGGCCGGGACCAGCGTGATCGCAGTGGCGCCGGAGCCGATGACGACGACCCGCTTGCCGCGGTAGTCCAGGTCCTCGGGCCAGTGCTGGGGGTGCACGATCTGCCCGCCGAAGTTCTCCTCACCGGGGAACTGCGGGCGAAAGCCCTGGTCGTAGTCGTAGTAGCCGGTGCAGCCGACCAGGAAGTTGCTGGTGTAGGTCTCGGTGTCGCCGGTCTGTTCGTCGAGCGCCTCGGTGGTCCACAGCTGTTCGGTGCTGGACCAGCTCGACTTCACGACCTTGCGGCCGAAGCGGATGTGGCGGGTGACGCCGTATTCCTCGGCGGTGTCGGCGATGTACTGGCGGATGTGCGGTCCGTCGGCGAGCACCTTGGTGCCGATCCAGGGGCGGAAGCCGTAGCCGAAGGTGAGCATGTCGGAGTCCGAGCGGATGCCCGGGTAGCGGAACAGGTCCCAGGTGCCCCCGATCGCGCTGCGCCGTTCGAGGATCGCGTAGCTGCGTCCGGTGTTCTCCCGGCTGAGATGGCAGGCCATCCCGATGCCGGACAGGCCCGCACCGATGATCAACACGTCGACATGCCGCGTCATTGAGGTATCCGTTTCGTCCGAATGTCAGCCCGGACCTCGCCGTCCGGATACCCGAAGGTTACGTGTTATTTCTGGTTACGTCTAGTCGCGGCAGCGGCGGACGGGCGATCAGTGCATGGCCGCGCCGAGGATCTCCCCCGCTCCCGCGGTGGTCAGCCCGATCGCGACGACGCCGACGGCCACCCGCGACACCGTGGCCCGCGCGACCCCGCGCCGACTCGCCAGATGGACCCAGCAACCGACCGCGATCGCCGTTGCCAGCAAATGCAACCAGATGAGATTTCGAAGCAGTACCGTCGTCACCCCCGCGCCCGGGGGCGCCTGCGGCCCCACGTTGTCCAACTGAGCCGTAAAAATGTCTTGAACAGCGTTGACAGTCATCGCGGGCACGCCCTTCCCCTCGCCCGTCCGGTCGGGCGCACCGCTGCGGACGCACCCATCCGTGACCCTCAACGGTACCCCCGCGGCAAATTTCTGGCATCCCCATTTCGGGTCCTTCGTGAGCGGTCGGAGGCTACGCTGACCGAGGCGCACCACCGCCCCCGCGGCGGGGTCGGCCGGCCGATGACGGCGAGGTCGTCGGCGGTCACCGGTGCCGCCGAGTTTCGTGTCCGGGGAAATGAGGGACCGACAGTGAGGAATCGACGACCGTGCGTACGCTCGATACCAATTTCAACACCCGCAACGGCGGCTTCCGCGAGGTAGTCGTCACCGCGATGGAGATCACCACCTCCATCGGCGCCGATACCGAAAGTACTTGGCAGGCGCTACTTTCCGGCGCCAGCGGGATCAAGGTCCTCACCGACGAGGACATCATCCGCCAGGATCTGCCCAATGCGATCGGCGGCAAACTGATCCACGACCCCACCACCGACCTGGACCGGGTGCGCAAGCGCCGCATGTGCTACGTCCAGCAGATGTCGTACGCGATGGGTCAGCGGCTGTGGGAGTCCGCGGGGACACCCGAGGTCGACAAGGACCGCCTCGGCGTCTGCATCGGCACCGGCCTGGGCGGCGCCGACGTCATCGTCGAAGCCCACGACACCATGCGCGAACACGGCTACCGCAAGGTGTCCAAGTTCGCGGTGCCGATGAGCATGCCCAACGGCGTCTCGGGCGTGGTCGGCCTGGACATCGGGGCGCGCGCGAGCCTCGTGACGCCGGTGTCGGCGTGCGCCTCGGGCAACGAGGCGCTGGTGCACGCGTAGCGCTCGATCGTGCTGGCGATGCCGACATGGTCGTCGCGGGCGGCGTGGAGGGCTACATCAACCCGATGGCGATCGCCGGATTCACCATGGCCCGCGCGCTCAGCTCCCGCGTCGACGAACCCGAACGAGCGTCGCGGCCCTTCGATCGCGACCGGGACGGTTTCGTCTTCGGTGAGGCCGCCGCGCTGCTGCTGCTCGAATCGGAGGAGCATGCGCTGGCGCGCGGGGCGACACCGCTGGCCCGGCTGCTCGGCGCCGGATTGACCGCGGACGGGTACCACATGGTCGCCCCCGATCCGGAGGGCCTCGGCTGTGCCCGGGCGATGCGCCGGGCCATCGAGACCGCGGGGGTGAGCGCCGCCGATGTCGATCACGTCAACGCTCACACCACCGGCACCACGATCGGCGATCTGGCCGAGGCCAAGGGCATCGCCGCCGCCATCGGCACCCATCCGGCGGTCTACGCGCCGAAGTCGGCACTCGGGCATTCGGTGGGCGCGGTCGGCGCGCTCGAGGCCGCGATCTCGGTGCTGACACTGCGTGATCAGGTCATCCCGCCGACGCTCAACCTCGACAATCAGGACCCGGAGATCGAGCTCGACATCGTGCACGACAAACCGCGGCACACCGACGTCGAGTTCGCGATGAACAACTCCTTCGGATTCGGCGGCCACAACGCGGCGGTACTGTTCGGCCGCTACTGACCGCCCTGGATTTCGGCGCCCGATTGGCCGGATGGCGCCGAACTCACAGCAATCTCCAAGGGTTCGGACAGGGTGGTCACCGGATGGGCTGAGACGCTCCCGCGGTGACAGTGACGACTGCCGACACCGCCGTGCCCGTATCGCCCGAATCGGCGCGTCCGCCGGATCCGGATCTGCCACCGCCGCGGCGCCGGGACCGGCTCGCGCTGGTAGCACTGCTGGCCGCCACCGCGGCCGCGTATCTGTGGAACATCACCGTCAACGGGATGGGCAACGGGTTCTACGCGGCGGCGGCGTGGTCGGGGTCGCGGGACTGGAAGGCGCTGCTGTTCGGGTCGCTGGATCCGGCCAACTTCATCACCGTCGACAAGCCGCCGGTCTCGCAGTGGGTGATGGGGTTGTCCGGGCAGTTGTTCGGTTTCTCCAGTGCCTCCATGCTGGTTCCGCAGGCGTTGATGGCGGTGGCGGCGGTCGCGCTGATGTACGGCGCGATCACCCGCGCCACCGGCAGCCGCGGCGCGGGTCTGCTGGCCGGTCTGCTGCTGGCGCTGACACCGGTGGTGGCGTTGATGTTCCGGTTCAACAATCCGGATGCGGTGATGGTGCTGCTGATGACAGCCGCCGCCTACTGCACCGTGCGCGCGTTGCGCCACGCGAGCCCGCGCTGGCTCGTATCGGCCGGTGTCGCATTGGGTTTCGCGTTCCTGGCGAAAATGCTCGAGGGCCTGATGGTGCTGCCCGCACTCGGTGTGGCGTACCTGGTGGCGGCGCCGGCGGGTTTCGGTAAACGGATCGCGCATCTGCTGGCCGCGGCGGTGGCGCTGGTGGTCTCGTCGGGGTGGTATGTGCTGCTGACGATTCTGTGGCCCGCCGATTCGCGCCCCTATCTGGCCGGTTCCAAGGACAACACGTTCATGGATCTGGTGCTGGGTTACAACGGTTTCGCCCGCTACCTCGGACACAACCACGCCGGGCGCAAACCCTTCGAACTGCCGCCGGGATACGAGTTGCCGCATATGGGTGGCGGCGGCGGCTTCAACGGTTTCGGGTCCGGCCCGCAGCGGTTGTTCACCGGCGAGATCGGATTCGAGATCTCGTGGCTGCTGCCGGCGGCCGTGCTGGGGTTCGTCGTCGTGCTGATCACGCGCCGGAAGTATCCGCGCACCGACCTCGTGCGCGGGGCGGCATTGGTTTTCGGGCTGTGGCTGCTGATCGACGGGGTGGCGTTCTCGGCGATGAAGGGCGGCATGCACGCCTACTACACCCTGGCCATCGCGCCCGCGGTGGTCGGCAGTTTCGTCCTCGGCCTGGCCGAGGTGTGGCGTTGCCGGGATCGGATGTGGGGCCGGGCCGGGGCGGCGGGACTCGTTGTGGCCGGCGGCGTGTGGGGCTTCGTCCTGCTCGATCGCAATGCGGACTGGCAGCCGTGGCTGCGGTGGACGATTCTCGCGGTGACCGTCGTGTCCGCCGCCGCTCTCGTGCTGACGGCGCTGCCGGTGCTGTCGCGACGTGTGCCCGCCCGCGCGGTCGCTGTCGCCGTGGGCGCCGGTGTGCTGGCCGCGACGGCCGGGTCGAGCGCGTATGCGGTGGCGACGCTGCCGCAGTCGCATACCGGCGGCAGCCCGGTCGTCGGGCCGGCGCATCCGGACCTGCCGCAGGCGCTGAATCCGTTCCGCCGCCAGATCGGCATGCTGATGGGCGGCACCGACACCGATCCGAAGCTGGTGGAGATGTTGCGGGCAACGCAGACGACGTGGTCGGCGGCCATCGACCGCTCGGGACCGGCGGCCGGACTCGAACTGGCCAGCCGGACACCGGTGATCGCCATCGGCGGATTCACTTCCGAAGATCCGGTCCCCACCGTGGCGGGATTGCAGGACCTGGTCCGCGACCACCGGATCACCTACTATCTGGCGCCCGAGATGAAGCTGCCGGACTCGTGGCGAACGCATGCCCAGCACCCATCCCCCGGCGGCGCGCACACTCCGGCGACCGCACCGAACCCGCCGGCCACCGACGCGGAGCCGCAGATGTGGCATCCGGTCGGCAACACCGACATCTACGCCTGGGTGTCGGCGCACTACACGCCGCAACACCTCGGCGGTCTCGAGGTCTTCGACCTCACCGCACCGCCGCACTGACCCCGGCGTCGAGCGGCCGATCGCCCGCTCGACACGCCCTTGCGCACACCGGAATTCAGCAATCCCACAGCTACGATTGCTGGATGCGAGAGCCGAACCGCCGCCAGGTGCTGGCCACCGGACTGGCCGCAGCCGCCGCGCTGCTGCTGCCGGTCCGCGCGGGCGCCGACCCCGTCCGCCGGGCGGCGTCGGCTCTCGCTCCCCTGGGCCCCGAATTCGTGTGGGGGGTGGCCACATCCGGATTCCAGACCGAAGGCCACGCCCCCGACAGCAACTGGACCCGCTACATCGCGACCGGGGCGGCCGAACCGTATCGGGATTCGGTGCGCTTCCTCGACACCTACGCCGACGATATCGAGCGCGCCGCGCAGCTGGGCGCCAAGAGCTTCCGCATGAGTATCGAATGGGCCCGGGTGCAGCCCCATCCCGACGAATGGGACGAGCAGGCATTCGCCCGCTACGACCGGATCGTCGACGCCGTCTACGCCGCGGGTATGACCCCGATGCTGACCCTGGACCACTGGGTGTATCCGGGCTGGGCCGCCGACCGCGGCGGCTGGCGCAACCAGGGCATGGTCGACGACTGGCTGGCCAATGCGCGGAAAGTGGTGCAGCGCTACGGTTCTCACGATCCGATCTGGGTCACGATCAACGAACCGGCCGCCTATCTCGGCACCGAGATCCGCATCGGCGCCCTCTCGCACGAGGAGTGGCCGGCGGCGATGGACCGGCTGGCGCAGGCCCACAGTCAAATCTACGACGACATTCACGCCGCCTATCCGAAGGCGATGGTCACCAGCAACATCGGCTATGTGCCCGGCGCCGACACCGAGGTGAATCAGCCGTATATCGACAAGGTGCGCGACAAACTCGACTTCGTCGGCGTCGACTACTACTTCGGCCCCACCCCGGCCGCGGACGGCTCGTCGGCGACCTCGGCCGGTGCGCCCGCTATGTGGGAGTTGCCGCTGCAGACCGAGGGCGTCTACTACGCGCTGCGCCGCTATGCCCGCCAGTTCCCCGGCAAACCGCTGTACGTGGTGGAGAACGGGATGCCGACCGAGAACGGTAAACCCCGCCCGGACGGCTACACTCGCGCCGACCAGTTGCGCGACACCGTGTACTGGATCCAGCGCGCCAAGGCCGACGGTATCGATGTGCGCGGCTACAACTATTGGAGCCTCACCGACAACTACGAATGGGGCAGCTACACACCCCGTTTCGGCCTCTTCACCGTCGATGTCATCTCCGATCCGGATCTGGTGCGCCGGCCCACCGACGCGGTGGAGGTGTTCGCCTCGCTCGTGCGCGCGGGCGGGGTGCCCGCCGATTACCGGCCCACCCGCGCCCCCGTCGCCTGTTCCCAGGTCGATCCGCCGGCCAGTTGCGACGAGCCGGTGATGTTGCCGGGCGCGGATCCGGCCGCCACAGCGAGCCCGTAACCACCCGCCTCGGGGATGCGCCACACGATCGATTCCGCATACGGAGATACCGCGGCCAGGGCGGGCGGCTTACCGGTCTGCGGGACCCTGCCCTCTCACTCGAGGGAGACCGTGAATTTTTCGACGCCCAGCACCTTCAGCAAGGCGAGCTTCTGCTGGTCCTCGGTACCTGGGGTAGCGGTGAAAATGAGAAGCGCCTGTCCCTGATCCGGCTCGAGCAGAAGCTGGCAGTAAAGGTCCAGCCGCCCGATCTCGGGGTGGACGAATCGCTTGGTGTCGCTGGAACGCAGGCCCACCTCGTGACGGTCCCACAATCGGGCGAACTCGTTGTTGGTCTCACGCAGAAATTCGACGAGATCTGCCGCCGGCGAGCCGGGCCCGTCCCGGGTGAGCGCCGCGCGGAGCTGCGCCACGTTGGCCCGGCTGGTCATGTCGTGATCGTCGGGGTGGTAGCGCGCACGCGCGGCCGGATCGGTGAACCAGCGGAACGCCGCGCTACGCGCGCGGCCGGTGTACCCCGTCTGTGTGCCCAGCAGGGCCACCGCGGACGGGGTCTGCAGCAACGTTTCCCCCAACGGGCCCATCACCTGCGCCGGCATGTCGCGGAGGCCGTCCATCACGCGCATCAATCCGGGACTCACATGCTGAACCTGCAGGTCGCGGCGAACTGTGCGGTACCCCGTGAGCAGGAACAGGTGATCGCGTTCGTCCGGGGTGAGCCGCAGACCGCGCGCGATGGCCGCGAGCATGCTCTGTGATGGTTGCGGCCCGTCGCCGCGTTCCAGCCGTGCGAAGTAGTCCGCGGACATGGCGCACAGCTCGGCCACCTCTTCGCGTCGCAGCCCGGGTGCGCGCCGCCGCGGCCCCCGGCGCAGCCCGACGTCTTCCGGTTGCAGAGACGCTCGCCGAGCCCGCAAGAACGCGCCCAGCGATGAGCGGTCGAACCCACGATCCATGATGTGCATTCTGATCCGTCCGGCGCCGCTCAGCCGCGACCTCTCGTTCAGTGGTTGTGTGTGTCCTTCCGCGGCCGGACGGCGGCGCATTCACTGGTCACAGCGATCACCGGTCGCTTCCGACGAGCACGGCATTCGAACAGCGAACAACGGAGGGCGGACGTATGGCCACATGGAGCAGAAACGAACTTCCCGACATGACAGGACGGACGGTGGTGATCACCGGCGCCGGCCGCGGGCTGGGCCTGATCACCGCGCGGGAACTCGCCGGTGCCGGAGCACACGTCGTGCTGGGTGTGCGTGACCCGCAGCGGGCCCGCCGCGCCGTCGCGGACCTCCCCGGCATCTTCGACGTCCGACCGCTCGATGTCGCGGAACTCGGCTCGGTGCGCGCCTTCGCCGAGGCGTGGTCCGGCGACCTCGACATCCTGATCAACAATGCGGGTGCGATGGACATCCCCGCCGCGCGTACCCGGGACGGCCTCGACCAGCAGACCGCCACCAACTACATCGGTCCCTTCCTGCTGACCACCATGTTGCTCGACCACATCACCGATCGTGTGGTGCATGTGACCAGTCAGCTGCACCGGCAGGGCAAGATCGACCTGGCCGATGTGGACTGGCGCACGCGCAAATACGACGCGATGGCGGCCTACCGGGCATCGAAGCTCGGTGTCGTGTTGTTCTCGCTGGAACTGCAACGCCGGCTGACCGCTGACGGCAGCCGGGTCCGCTCGGTGCTCGCCAGTCCGGGTATCGCTCGTACCGGTCTGGCCGCGCACTCCCGGGCGAACCTCGTCAACCGGTTCACATTCCTGACCAATTCGCCTGAGCGTGGTGCGCTCTCGGTGCTGTACGCCGCGACTCAGGACGTTCCCGGCAATGCGTACGTCGGGCCGGACGGGCCGGGAGGCCTGCGTGGCTATCCGGCGGTCGGCCGGCAAGGCAAGGCCGGTCTCGACGAGGAGCTGGCCGCACGGCTGTGGAACGCGACCGCCGAACTTCTCGCGGCAGTGGATCGATGAGCTGTCGGGCAGCCCCGAACCAGGCGTTCGCCGCTCAGGCGGGAAGTTGCAGCCCGGCCGCGAGGACCGGCCACGACTGGATCAGCGCGTCGTGCCAGTAACCCCAGGAATGGGTTCCGGTCGGAGTGAAGTCGTAGGTCGCCGGAATGCCGAGACCGTTGAGCTTGGCCTGCAGGTTGTGGCTGCAGTAGTTGACCGCGGCCTCGATCACGCCGCCGATGATCACTTGATTGGCCAGGCCGCCCGGCCCGGGCAGCGTGTAGGGCCCGTTGAGCGTGTCCCACTGCCCGGGCAGTCCGGATCCACTGGAGATGAACAGGTTGAGCCCGCGCAGCTGGTCGGCGTGCACGTAGGGATCGTTGGCGGCCCACATCGGATCGTTCTGCGGCCCGTACATGTTCACGGTGTTGCCGCCGCCCCACACGTTGACCGCGAGATTGACCGCGGTGTAGCCCACGGGGTCGCTGATCTGGGCGCAACCGCTGTAGGCGGCAACGGATTTGTACAGGCCGGGTTTGGCGATCGGCAACTGCAGCACCGAGGTGCCGGAGGTGGACAGCCCGGCGATGGCGTTGAGGCCGTTGGTGCCCAGGGCGCCGTCGATGATGGGCGGCAGTTCCTCGGTGAAGAACGTCCGCCACTTGTTGACGCCCAGCTTCGGATCCGGTGCGCGCCAATCGGTGTAGTAGCTCCAGGCGCCGCCGACGGGCTGGACTACGTTGACGTCCTTGTCGGCGAGGAACTTCAGCGCGTCGGGGGCCTTGTTGTCCCAGGTGGCGCTGTCCTCACCACCGCCGGCGCCGTTGAGCAGATACAGCACCGGGCGCGGTGTGGAGGCGTCGGCGGGCCGCTGCACGTTGATCGTGATCGGTTTGTCCATGGCCGCGGAGTACACCTTGAAGGTGACGTTGCGGCCGTCGACGACCGAGAAGTCGACGATCTTGGATCCGTCGGCGGATACCGGATGTGCCAGCGGGGCACCGGAATCGACGACCCGATCGCCCGCGGCGGCGGGTCCCGCCGCCATGGTCGCCGATACCGCGGCCAGCACCGCCGCGGCCGCGACCGTCGCGATCCGGGTGCCCCCGCGTACCCGCTCTCGCACCGCCGATCTGCCTGCCCGAGTACTGCTCGCCACGTGCACCTCCGAATCCCGTTCGGTCTTGCGCGTTCCCCTGCTTGGGCAGACTAATTCAGCGGCAACCGTTTGGCGATCGGTTCGGCGGGCGCGTCGAGCAGGTCGTCACATTCGTCGCATCACGGACACGACTTTGCCGAGCACGACCGCACGGTCGCCGTCGATGACGTCGTAGGCGGGGTTGCGGGGTTCGAGGTAGACATGGCCGTTGCGCCGGCGATAGACCTTCACGGTGGCCTCGTCGTCGATCATCGCGGCCACGATGTCCCCGGAATGCGCTTCGTGCTGGCGGCGCACGACCACGATGTCGCCGTCGCAGATCGCGGCGTCGATCATCGAATCACCGCGCACTCGCAGCCCGAATACGGTTCCGCGCCCGACCAGTTGCCGCGACAGGGTGAGCTGGTCGTCGGCGTGTTCCTCGGCGAGGATCGGGGCGCCGGCGGCGATATCGCCGACCACCGGCACGATCACCGAATCCTGTTCGCCGCCACGGCTTTCGGCGGGGGCGAGGAACAGGCGCACGTCGATGGGCCGGGAGACACTGGCACTGCGGCGCAGGAATCCCTTGTCCTCGAGATCCTTCAGGTGTTTCGACACCGACGAGCCCGATTTCAGTCCGACGGCGGCCGCGATCTCCCGAGACGACGGCGCATACCCGTTGCGCTGCACCGCATCCCGGATCACGCCGAGGATGCGGCGCTGCCGCTCGGGCAGCCGGGAGGTGTCGAGATGGTCGTATGCGTCGTCGTATCCGGTCACCGGGGAATCGTAGACGGCCGCCGCCGCGGCGCCTCAGTTCACGCAGGGTATGTCGGATCCGATGCTGGTGGTGACCGGTTTACCGGAGTCGGGACGATCGTCGGTGGTGGCGGTGGTCGACGCCGAACTGCCGCCGCTGGTGGTCGTGGTGAGCCCGGTGGTGGGGTCGGTGGTCGTCACTGAGGACGCCGAGGACGCGGTGAGGCTGTCGGGCATGCTGAAGTCGCTGCCGATCACGATCTTCACCGTCCCCGGATCGAGGGATTTCGATGCGGCCGTGGGCAATCCGCCCAGCATGTCGGCGGCCTGGGTGGCGTCGGTGTCGGCGCCGGAGCCGAAGTACACGACCGAACTGGATCCGTCGCTGTAGGTGGCGTTCCCGACATTGCCCTTGCGGAAGCCCTTGTCCACCAGCGCGGTGGACACCTTGGCCGCCATGCCGCTCGCGCCGCCGGCGTTGACGACGTCGATGGTGCTGGTGGGGGTGGTGGTCGGGGCGCTCGATTGTGTTTCGGCCACGCCGAAGGCGGTGCGCACGGTCTTCTTGATCGCGGCCGGGTCGACGATGTTGACGTCCTGGCCGTCGACGGTGTCGTACGCCTTCACCGGCAGGGTCTGGAATTCGATCGGGATGGATCCGGCGCGGCCGAGGGTCTGGGCGAAGTCGAGCAGGTTCCAGCCCTGCGACAGCACGATGTCGTTCTGCGCCGCGCTGATCAGGTCCTGCAGTTTGCCGATATTGGTGAGCGTGCCCGAATCCTTGAGCTGTTTGGCGACCGAGGTCAGGAATGCCTGCTGGCGGTGGGTGCGGTCGAGGTCGCCGTTGTCGAGGCCGTGCCGCTGACGCACGAACGACAGCGCGTTGGCGGCGTCGAGATGCTGGCGGCCCGCGGGAAACACCGCGCCCGAGTAGTACTCGTCGTCGACGGCGTGGTTGAGACATACGTCGACGCCGCCGAGGATATTGGCCAGATCGTAGAAGCCGACCAGCGAGATCTCGGCGAACCGGTTGATAGGCACTCCGGTGAGCTGTTTGACCGTCTGCACGATCGATTCGCGCCCGGCCTCGCGGCCCTGGCGTTCGAGTTCGACCTTGTCCTTGACGCCCTGATTCTCCAGCTTCTGTTCCACCGAGGCCTTTTTCAGCCCGTAGGCCTCCTTGATCTTGGCGTGGTCGTAGCCGGGGATGCCCGAGACCGCGACGTAGTCGTCGCGCGGGATGGAGAAGGCGGTGACCTTCTTCAGATCCTTCGGAATGTGCACCAGGATCAGCGAATTCGCGTTGTAGCCGCCTTCGCTGCCGTCACCGGCGTGCAATTGGTCGAGGATGTTCTTGGGCAGGTCGTTGCCGTTCTGGTCCTTGCGGGTGTCCAGGCCGATCAACAGGATGTTCAGATCGCCGTCGAGGGCGGCGGCATCGGCCTCGCTGATCGCATTGGACCGGGTGAAACCCTGATCGACGCTGCGTTCGGTGTAGTAGGCCAGGCCGGTGCCGCTGACCACGACCACGGCCGTGACCGCGGCCAGCACACGACCACCGACCCGCACGGCCTTACCCCCGCGATTCGGGCGCGGCGGCGGTGCGGTGCGGGCGCGGCGGGCCCGCCGATTCGGCGGCGGCGCGGTGCCTTCGGCGGCGGCCACGGTCTCTGTCGCGGCGCCGGCAGCGGTCGGTGCGGCGCGGGTGGCTCGGCGCCGCGGTTCGGTGTCGCCGCGTTCGGGTGCGAGGGCCTGCGCGGGTGCGGGACGACGCCGGGGGCTCGGTTCGGCGGCGGCGTCGGGTTGTTCCCGTCGTCCCGGACGATGTGGCGGCGGGGCTGCTCGGCGCGTGCGTTCGCTGTCACGCTGGTCGGCGGGTGCGGCCATCCCGCGACTCCAGGGCGGGGTGGCCGCCCGGACCGTGCGGGGGCTATGTCGACCGGACCGATCTTGCGGCGACTCGTCGTCGGGTCGCGCGTGCCGCGATCGGCCGCTGCCGCCGCGGGGATCCACCACCGGGATCGGTTCGGTTTCGTCGTTCATTTCGCCGTTCAGTCTTTCATTCCCGGATATGGGAAAGCTGAGAATGAGCTTTATCGGGTTGTGACATCCTGCACGATGGCAGTCACGAATGCATACCCGCCGCGCAGGCTAGTCCGCTGGGGCAGCGCGGAATCCGAGGATCGCGCACAGATTGTCCAGGTGGACGTCGAAAACCTGGGTGCGGTCGGTGAAGGTCTGCGCGCCGTACATGTCGAACACGTCGAAGCTCACCGCGCCGAACAGGCCGGTCCACACCGTCAGCGTGCGCACCATCGCCCAGTCCGGCAGCTCCAGCCCGAATTCGGCCCGGATGCGCTCGATGTCGGCGGCCAGTTCGGCCGGGGTCGCCGGGAGGGGGTCCGGCGTCGTGAGCTCTCCTGCGCGACAGGCGTTTTCGACGATGGCGAGCAGTGATCCGATCACCCGGGTGCCGGGGGCGGTCGTCTCCTGGGCGGGTGCGTCGTAGCCGGGGACGGGGGTCCCGAACAGCAGGCCGTAGCGGGCCGGTTCGGCCAGCGCCCAGTCGCGCACGGCGTGGGCCAGCACCCGCAGCCGGGCGGCGCCGTCGGCGGGTGCGCCGGCCAGGGCGGCGTCGACGGCGTCGGCCAGTTCGGTGTAGCCGTCGACGACGAGCATGGTCAGCAGTTCGTCACGGCTGCGCACGTAGCGGTACACCGCCGAGGAGACCACGCCGAGGTCGCGGGCGACAGCGCGCAGCGACAGCGCCGCGGCGCCGTGTACCGCCAGATGGTCACGGCCGATGCGCACGATCTCGTCCATCGTGCGGGCGCGGGCGCGGGATCGGGGAGTGCTCATACCCCCACCCTGCCATACAGAGAGCGGTGCTTACCAGAGTGATCGGCGATCTGGCGATGCGAGTCGTACTTGTCACAAATCGTGACGCAGATTACTGTTACCCGCCGGTAATGAGCATGCCCGGCCACCGACCGGCGAACAAAAGCGAGGAGATCGACACCTGATCGATTCGAGATCGCCGCTCGCCCCGCCGTCGCCGCCGACCCGCACCGCAACTCGGCCCGACCTGCCGCGCCGGCCCTGCGGTCACGCGCAATTTTCCCTTGATCCGCGCCATGAGCAGGCGCGACATTGTTTAGGGATACCGAGGGACACACCTAAACTACTCGGTAGTAGCGTTGATATTCGTCACCGGCGACACACACTCACGGAGGCCCGATGAGACACCATGCGCAGCCCGTTCACGGGGCCGACCGGTTGCGGGTTGCCCGCACCCGGCAGGAGCGGCCATGACCGCGCGCGACACCGATTTCGACGTCCTGATCGTCGGCTCCGGATTCGGCGGCAGCGTCACCGCGCTGCGGCTGGTCGAGAAGGGTTACCGGGTCGGCATTCTCGAGGCCGGTCGCCGCTTCGCCGACGACGAACTGCCCGAAACCAGCTGGGACCTCCGCAAATTCCTGTGGGCTCCCGCCCTGGGCTGCTACGGCATCCAGCGCATCCACCTGCTGCGCGATGTGCTGATCCTCGGCGGCGCGGGCGTCGGTGGCGGCTCGCTCAACTACGCCAACACCCTCTATGTGCCGCCGGAACCGTTCTTCCAGGACAACCAGTGGCGCGACATCACCGATTGGCGCGCCGAACTGACGCCCTACTACGAGCAGGCCACCAAGATGCTGGGCGTGGTGCGCAATCCGCACATCACCCCCGCCGACGAGGTGTTCAAGCAGGTCGCCGACGACATGGGCGTCGGTGACACCTTCGTGCAGACCCCGGTGGGCGTGTTCTTCGGCGAGCCCGGAAAAACCGTGGACGACCCGTATTTCGGCGGTGTCGGCCCGCAGCGCACCGGCTGCCTGGAATGCGGCGAATGTATGACCGGCTGCCGCCACGGCGCCAAGAACACGCTGGTGAAGAACTACCTGTATCTGGCCGAGCAGGCCGGTGCGCAGGTGCTGCCGCTGACCACGGTCACCGCGGTGCGGCCGCTGCCCGACGGCAGCTGGCAGGTGGACACCCGCCGCACCGGCGCGAAGATCCGCAGATCACCGGCCTCCTACACGGCCGGACACGTCGTCCTGGCCGCCGGCACCCGCGGCACCCAGAAGCTGCTGTTCGACATGCGCGACAAGGGAATTCTGCCGCAGCTGTCGCCGCGGCTGGGCGAGCTGACCCGTACCAACTCCGAATCCATTCTGGGCGCGGCGACCCCGACGGTGGACCCCGAGCGCGACTTCACCCGCGGTGTGGCCATCACCTCCTCCATCCACCCCACCCCCGACACCCACATCGAACCGGTCCGCTACGGCAAGGGATCCAATTCGATGGGGCTGCTGCAGACGCTGATGGTCGACGGCGGCGGCCGGATCCCGCGCTGGCTGCGGTTCCTGCTGGAAGTGCTGCGTCATCCGCTGACCCTGCTGCGGATGCTCAGCGTGCGCAACTGGAGCGAGCGCACGGTCATCTCGCTGGTGATGCAGCATCTGGACAACTCCATCACCACCTACACCAAGCGCGGTGTGTTCGGCCGCAAGCTGACCTCCAAACAGGGCCACGGCGAACCGAATCCGACCTGGATCCCGGCCGGCAACGATGTGACCCGCCGCGTGGCGGAGAAGATCGGCGGCACCGCGGGCGGCACCTGGGGCGAGGTGTTCAACATCCCGCTGACCGCCCACTTCCTGGGCGGCGCGGTGATCGGCGCCGACGCCGATCACGGTGTCATCGACCCCTACCACCGCGTCTACGGCTATCCGACGCTGAGTGTGGTCGACGGCGCGGCGGTGTCGGCGAACCTCGGTGTGAACCCGTCGCTGACGATCACCGCGCAGGCCGAACGGGCGGCCGCACTGTGGCCGAACAAGGGCGAACAGGACACCCGCCCGCCGCAGGACAGCCCCTACCAGCGCATTTCCCCGGTCGCGCCGCGGCAGCCGGTGGTTCCGGCCTCGGCGCCGGCGGCGCTGGTGCTGCCGATCGTCGAAATCAAGCGCGACAGCGCCTGATTCACCCGCACCCGCGATCCGGCCGCCGTGGCGATCTCTCGCCGCGGCGGCCGGTTCAGTTCGCGGAGATGTGGGCGAAGCCCATCGGCGAGGTCGGCGGCGGCGCCGAGGTCAGCGGCGCCCGGAATTCCTGCAGCGCGGTGAGCACATCGACGTGACGTCCGGCATAGCAGCGCACCTGCGGTAGCGCGTGGGCGACCTCGCTGCGTTCCATGGCCTCGGCGTCGATGTAGCCGATCGCGTCGAGTTCGATCCGCAACTGTGCCGCGATCCGCGTGATCGCCGCCGATTTGCGACCCCACCCGACCTCGACGGCGGCGAACAGCCCGTGCAGGCCGTGACGCTCCAATTTGTCGGTCGTCCAGGACCATTCGCCGCGGCTGGCCACGGCGTGCATCACGCCCCGGCCGGTCAGCGTATGCAGCGCCCGCACCGCGTCCGGGCGCAGTGCACCACTGGTCGAATCGCAGACCACACCGTCCCACATGGTGTTGTCCAGTTCCCAGACAAGACATTTCACTGCCGGTGCTGTCATCTCGCCCCTACGGTCCACTCTCCTCAACACCCACATCGGCCACACCCGCGGGGCACAGCCGATGGGTACCGCCACCATCCAGGTACCGATTGTGCCGGACAAGCCCCATCTTTCCTGGGCCGGTCCCGCGAGAGGTCATAGTAGGGATGCGGGGCCGCGCACACCAGCCCTGGCAAATCACTGGCTCGCGGCACGGCTCACAGCGTCGGTGTCACCAGCGGGACGGCCTCCACCGGATGCCCGGCCTGGATGGGGGCGCCGATCGAGGCCACCCGCCACACGCCGCCGTCGCGATACACCTTCGCCACCACCATGCCGGTGTGCGGCCCGCCGCCGCGCAGATTGCCCCGCGCCAGCTCGGCGGTCGAGGAGCCGTCGATCATACGCCAGTAGCCGTTTCGGATGCGTTCGAAGGTATGCCCCGCATAGGAGGTGACCACGAAGACCACCGACGTCACCTGCGCCGGCAGCCGGGCCAGGTCCACGGTGATGACCTCGTCGTCGCCCTTACCGTCGCCGGTCAGGTTGTCCCCGGAGTGGCGCACCGCACCGTCACGGGAGGAAAGCTGCTGGTAGAACGCCACATCCACGAGTGTCTGCCCGACGAACAGCAGCGCCGAGGCGTCCAGGTCGATCTCGAGGGCGCGCAGCCCGCGCGGGCCGTGCACCTTCATCGGATCCCATCCGACACCCATCTTCACCATCGACAGCTCACCCTTGCGGATCTGGCTGAGCGCCACCTCCTGACCGGGCGCCAGCACCGCCGGTCCGCGATAAGGCAACTCGTCGGCCCCGCCGCCCACCGCGACACCGTGCGCGGTCACCAGCGCCGCGAACCCGGCCGGGAATCCGTGCCCGAGCGGGCGCACCTGCCAGGTGCTGCCGACACGGTCCAGATCGGCGACGATCACCGCCGGTTCCTCACCCAGGCCGTCGACGGTGTACTCGTACATCGCATTTCCGCTCGTATCGGCCACGATCAGCTGCGGCGGCGCGTAATCGCCGAAGCGATCCTGCTGATCCTCGAGCGAGGCCACGATGCGCACATGCTCGATTTCCGGTGGGAGCGAACGCAATCCGATCGACAACTCCGGGCGGCCGGAGGCCAGGCGCACCCCGTGCGCTGCGGGCTGGTTGTAGAAGATCAGATCGGTCTCGTCACGGACCCTGCCGGCCGAATTCAGCAGCAGCGCCGAGACATCGACGGGTTCGCTGTGCCGGACGGATACGACGACCTCGTCGTGGGTCAGACGATCCACCTGTCCCTTGGTCAACTGAGCGGCCACCCTCCCACTCTACGTCGACTCCCGGCGGTATTCGGGCAACACGGGCGGGCGGCCCCGCCGGTTCCGGTGCACCCGGGCGTGGCGGGTAGCGTGAGCGGCGACGGTGGATCGCGACGTCGAAAGGGACGCGGATGAGGTCGGGGGCACGACGAGCACCCGGTCGCGGGCCGCGAGGGGCCGCGGCGGCAGCGTTGGTGGTGTCGGCCGTGTTCGCGGTCGCCGGATGCGGTGACGACTCGGCGAGCACCGAATCCCCCGCGCCCGCAACCACGACCACTGCCGTGCGCACCTCCGAGGCACCGACGAGCGCGCCGCCCGCCGAACCCACCACCGATCCGTTCGCCGGCAGCCCGTTGATCGATCACACCGAATGGACCGACGACCCCGACGGCCGCCGCCTGCACGTCTATCCGACCGCCGCCGGTCGCGCCGACCAATTCCCCACCGCCCTGGACCGCGCCTGGTCGGAGGTGCTCGCCGACTCCCCCGACGCCGATTCGCCCGGCATGTACGACCAGTTCCAATGCCATTGGGTGTGGGCGCGAATGGTCGCACCGAACAAGCCGAGCTGGAATCTGGAACCGTGGCGCCCGGCCGTCGGCTACCAGGCCACCGTCCAGGCGATGTGCAATCCCGGCGGTCCCGACCCGGCCGGCAACTGATCGCGAAACCGGCCTGCTCCGGCCACGATTCGCGGTTCTGGACGATCGACCGGTGAAAAGCGTTGTCCGCGACCGGCTTCGAAGGAGACCGCGGCGATAGGTATCGTGGATGTGGTCGCCAGCGTACGAGCCGAAGGGAGCGTCACGTTGCGGTCGCCGATCCCTCGGCCCGCGCACGCCCACCCGGCGAGCGCCCCGGCCTCCGCACCCACTCCCGCGCACTCCATCGCCCGGATCTCCTCACCCCCTGCGTGTTCGCCTTGCCGCCCGGTCGGCGAGGCCACCGCCCCGGCGGCCGTCCGCCCTCTCTTCCCCGCGCTCACCGGCGACGGACCGGTCTATCTGGACAGCGCCGCGACCACGCAGAAACCGCTGCCGGTGATCGAGGCGATCGAGGGCTATCACCGCCGCCACACCGCCAATTCCGGCCGTGGCACCTACCCGTGGGCGACGACGCTGACGCGCGCGATCGAACAGGTCCGCGCCGATACCGCCCGCTTCCTGCACGCCGAGCCGGACGAGGTGGTGTTCACCGCGGGCGCCACGGCCGGCCTCAACGCGGTCGCCCTCGCCTGGGGGCTGACCACCCTCGCCGACGGCGACGAAATCCTATACAGCCCACGCGATCACGCCTCCAACGTGTATCCGTGGCTGCAGCTGCGGGCCACACTCGCCCACTTCGGCCGCCGGGTGCGGCTGGTCCCCTATCGGACCACCGCACTGGGCGAGGCCGATATCGACGACATCGCCGCCAAACTCGGGCCGCGCACCCGGCTGCTGACCCTCAGCCATCTGCACCACGTCTACGGCGCGCGCACCACTCTCGAGGAGCTGCGCGGCCGCATCGACCCACGGGTGGCCGTGTGTTTCGACTGCAGCCAGAGCGCCGGGCACATCCCGATCGATGTGCGTGAGCTGGGCGCGGATTTCGCGGTGCTGTCGGCGCACAAGATGTTCGCCGCGCCCGGCACGGGGGTGCTGTTCTGCCACCGCCGCATCCACGACCAGCTGAGCCCGTTCCTGCCGGGCGGCAACTCCGGTGTCAGCGTGCGCGATTCGGCGCTGCTGCCGGCTCGGATGCCGCATCGACTCGAAGGCGGAACCCACAACATCCCGGGCATCCTCGCTCTCGGCGCCGCCCTGCGGGTACTCGACTCGATCGGCATCGACACCGTCGAACGGCACAACCGGATGCTGACCCGCCGCCTCCTCGACGGCATGCGCGCACTACCCGGGCTGCGCCTGCTGCCCGGCCCCGGCCACGCCCCCTGCGACACCGGGTACGGCATCGTGTCGTTCACCCTCGACGGGATCACCGCCACCGATCTCGGCTTCGTGCTCGCGGAACTGGGTTTCCTGGTGCGCACCGGCGCGCACTGCGTCCCCACCGGCACCGCGAGCGACGACGCCGAAATGGTTGCGGCCGAGACTGATTCGGTGCGTGTGAGTACTCACGTCTACACCACGGCCGAGGAGATCGACCGTTTCCTCGGTTGCCTCACCACCATCGCCACGGAGGTCCGATGACCACACGCCGCGAAACCGCCGCAGCCGTCTCCACCGCCGGCCCCGGGTCCGACGCCGGCAGCGCACCCGAAAACAACGCAGCGGATTACGACCGCCGCAGCGCGTCCCGGATTCTCGCCGAACTGGCCCGTCCCGGCCTGTTCACCACCGCCGCACCCACGGCGGCGCGCACCATCGCGGTGACCCGCACGCCGGTGCGACCCGAGCCGGGCAGCCACCTGACGCTGTCGCAGCGGATGTATCTGGAATCGTTCATGCGCCCGTGCCGTGCCGATCAGGTCACCAGCGCCACCCATCGGGTGGTGTGGACCGACAGCGACGGCATACCCAATACCGGCCACGTTCGCGCCGGTGGTCTCGGGCCGATCGTGCCGGTCGCGGTCCGCGAAACCGTGCTGGCCCTGTGGCACAGCCTCGAGGCCGATACCGCACTGGCCGAACGGATCGCCGCGCTCACCCCGCACGATCGCGCGGTGCTGGGCGCGACCACCACCGATCAGGATCCGATCGACATCTTCCGCGTCGGTATCGAAGCCACCGGCCGGGCACTGGCACAGCACGCGCTGCTCGCCGCCGCGACTCCGTACCGGACCGCTACCGAATTCGCCCGCGGGCTGCGCGATTCCGGCATTTTCGCCGCGGTCGCCACCCGCTGGTACTGGGAGCAGCAGGCCTCCACCTATCGGCGCGGCATGATCGCGGCCGCCTTCGACACCCAGCCCGACGGCACCGTCCGCTACACCGCCGACACCATCGCCACCCTGCGCGCGATGAAGGACGCCACCATCCACGACGCGCACATCGTGATGCGGCGCGCCACGACCGAGGAAAACCTGTCGGTGGAGGCGGCCATCGGCAGGTATCACGACGAACTCGACCTCATCTCACGCCAATACGCACTGCTGCCGGCGGGCGTGCGCCCGTCGTGCCTGGCGGCGATGCCGCATCGCATCGACGGCGAACACTACAGTCTGCTGCCCGAGGTGGTCGATCGGTTCGTGGACCTGTTCACCCACACCGTGGCCGGACTCGACATCGTCGAAACAGCCGATGCCACAGGCGATCTCGCGGGAACGGCCGAGCATCTGTTCTATGTGCCGGATATGAACTGCAAACATTGTGTGCGCACCATCGGCGGCGTGCTGGAATCGATGCAGATCGCGGTGCACGAGATCGATCTGATCAGCAAGCGGGTGCGCGCCGAATTCCGCAGCGCCCGCAACCGGCACCGAGCCTTCGAAGCGTTGCGCGACAGCGGTTACAATCCGACCCTCGCGGCCCCGGACCCGGCAGGATGAGCGCACCGCCCGCGTTACCGGCGCTGCTGCATCCCCTGGTCCGCGCCTACCTCGACTGCCCGCACGCCCTCACCGCGGCCGTCGCCCGGTTCGGCACACCCGCGCATCTGCTGTTCCCGCAGGTCTATCTCGACAATCTGCGACGACTGCGGGCCGTACCGGTGCGGCATCGGCTACGGCATCGGATCTGCTACGCGCACAAGGTGAATCATTCGAGAGCGTTACTGGCGACCGCGCACCGAGCCGGTATCGGCGTCGACGTCGCCTCGGCGCAGGAACTCGCCGCGGCCCGCGAGGTGGGCTTCGCGCCCGACGATATCGAGGTGACCGGACCGAAGGGCAGGCGATTGCTCACCGCACTCGCCGGTTCCGGTGTGACGGTGAACGTGGACAATCCGTGGGAATTGCGCGAGCTGGCCGGCCTGGCCACCTCGTCCGCGCCGATCCCGGTGCTGTTGCGGCTGAGCGGCTTCCCCGCCCCCGGCGGACAGCCGGCGGTGAGCCGATTCGGCATCGGCCCCGACGAGGTGGCCGAACAACTGGCGTTACTGGCCGCGAGCCGAGACCGGATCACGTTGCGCGGCTTCGCCTTTCACCTCGATTCCGGAGATATCGGTGAACGGGTGCGGGCGGTGGAGGCGTGCCTGGACTGGATCGAACGCGCCTATGCCCACGGCCTGGCCCCCACGGTGCTCGATATCGGCGGCGGGTTCCGGCAGGTGTTCACCGCCGACGCCGACCGGTTCGACCGCTACGCGCTGGCGCTGCGGGATTCGCTCGTCGGGCGCGGGGAGCCGATGAGCTGGGCCGGCAACACCTTCGGATACACGATCGACGACACCGGCGCGCACGGCATCCCGATCTTCCACAAATATGCCAACACGATGCCGGGGCCACGGATGCTCGACGACCTGCTCGGCGCGCCTCTGGCCGCCCACGGCGGGCAACCGCTGGCCCGGGTACTCGCCGACAACCTGCTGGAACTGTGGTGCGAACCGGGGAAGGCGCTGGCCGATCATGCCGGGATCACGGTGGCGGGAGTGGAATTCGTCAAGCGCACGGCCAACGGCAGCACGGTGGTGACCGTCGATATCGGGCGTGACACGATCACGCCCGCCGACCAGGAGGTGATGGTGGATCCGCTGCTGCTGCCCGGACCCGAATCCGGCGACCGCCCTGTCAAGGATCCCGGCGGGCCGGTCGGGGTGTACATCGGCGGGCATCTGTGCCTGGAACGCGATCTGATCAGCAATCACAAGGTGTGGTTGCCGCGGCTGCCGCAGCCCGGTGATCTGCTGGTCTTCCCGAATACCGGCGCCTATCACATGGATTTGTCGGCAGCGCGCACATCGATGCATCCCCTGCCGCCGAAATTGGCCGTCGACTACCGCGACGACGGCTTCCACGTGGTGCCCGACGCCGAATACCGCCCCGGGAGGCCGTGATGCGCTACGACGACATCACCGATCTGATCGGTGACACGCCCCTGCTGCGCCTGGACCCGGCCGTGCACCGGCTGCCCGGGGTGCAACTGTATGCCAAACTCGAGTTCTACAACCCGTTCGGTTCGGTGAAGGACCGCGTCGCCTGGGGCATGATCCGCGACGAGCTCGACGAGATCACCGGGCGCGGGCAGACACTCATCGAGGCCTCCAGCGGCAACACCGCCAAGGCGTTGCGGCTGCTGGGTGCCCGCCGCGGTGTGGGCCTGCACGCGGTGACCAACCGGATCAAGGTCGGCGAGGTGCGCGATCTGCTGCAGCTGTTCGGCACGCGGATCGAGGAGCTGCCGGGACTGTCGGAATGCCCGGATCCGACCACACCCAACGACGTGTATTCGGTGATCGAGACGACGATGGCGAAAAGTCCCGGCGCCTACCATCATCCGTCGCAGTACACCAACGAGAAGAACATCGACGCCCACTATCACGGCACCGGGCGCGAGATCCACGAGGACCTGGCGGCCGCCGGACTGGGCGCCGACTATCTCATCGGCGGACTCGGCACCACCGGTTCCACCCGCGGCACCGCCACCTATCTGCGCAAACACCATCCGGACCTGCGCACGATCGCGGTCGTGTCGCAGCGCGGTGACTTCATTCCCGGCATCCGGTCGGAAACCGAGATGTGGGATGTGGGGCTGTTCCAGCCGGAGTTCTACGACCGGATCGTGACGATCGACGCAACCCGGGCGATCGAGGCCACCCTCGAATTGGCCACCGGCTACGGCATTCTCGCCGGCCCCACCAGCGGCGCCGGATACGCCGCCGCGCTGGAGGTGTTGCGCGAGCTGCCGCCGCGGCCGACGCCGATCGTGGCGGTGCTGATCGTGTGCGACCGCATCGAACCGTATCTGTCCTACATCAAGAAACGCCGCCCGGACCTGTTCGGCCGCACGGGTTCGGCTGTGGCGGCGCCCACCGACGCGGAACTGCACACCGTCCGCGAACTGTCGGCGGACCAGTTGCGCGAACTCGACGCCACCAGCCGCCCGACGATCGTCGACACCCGCGGCGCGATGGCCTACCGGATCGGGCACATCCCGGGCGCGATCAATATTCGCGACGACCAGCTCGACGACATGTTCGCCCACGGGGTGCCGTTCTCCCGTTCGCGCCCGGTGGTTTTCGTCTGCCCGGTGGGTGATCTGTCGCGCCGCTTCGCCGCCACGGCCGCTCGTGCGGGCTACGAGGCGGCAAGCCTCGCGGGCGGCATCGTCGCCTGGCGCGATGCCGGGTTCGAGCTGGAAAGGGCAGCGCCACCGGCGATCTGAGCGCCGACGGCTGGGCGGGCGCATTGCCCGAGGGGGTGCTGCTGTCGTATGCGCGCGGCGCGCACGACGCCGGGGTGGCCGAATGGGTTCTGGGAGCGTTGATCACGCTGTGCCGCGACTTCCCGGTCTTCGCCCGTGCCCATGTTCGACAGCATACGACGACAGTCACTGTCATAGCGCGTTAGGCTGATGGCAGTAGCTGACATCACCGAACCGTTTCGATGACCGTCATCCGCCACATCTCCCATCGAGAAAGAGACTGCTCGTGCGCGTCTTCGTTACCGGAGCATCCGGCTGGATCGGCTCCCCCACGGTCGACGAACTACTCGCCGCTGGTCACGAAGTGACCGGCCTCGCCCGCTCCGACGCCACCGCCGCCGCGCTCGCGGCCAAGGGCGCCCAGGTCCGGCGCGGTGACCTCGACGACCTCACCGGTATCCGCGCAGGTGCCGCAGATGCTGAGGCGGTGATCCATCTGGCGAACAAACATGACTTCGACAACCCCGCGGTGTCCAACCGCGCCGAGCGAGCCGCGATCGAGGCGATCGGAGAGACGCTCGCCGATTCGGGCCGACCGTTCCTGTTCGCTTCCGGCATCATGCCCATCGGCGGCCGCACTCTCACAGAGGACGACGCCTCACCGTTCCACGGTGTCGATACACCCCGCGGCGGTGGCGAGAACCTTGCGCTGGGCTATCTCAGCCGCGATGTGCACGTGGTCGCGGTGCGGTTCGCCCCGACCACGCACGGCGTCGGTGACAACGGGCTCATGAGCAGACTCGTCGCGATCGCCCGCGAGAAAGGCGTCGCGGGTTACGTGGGCGAGGGGACGAACCGCTGGCCGGCGGTGTACCGCTCCGACGCCGCACGACTCGTCCGTCTCGGACTGGAGAAGGCGTCGGCGGGCGCGATCCTGCACGCCGTCGGAGAGGAAGGTGTCCCCACACGACAGATCGCCGAGGCGATCGGCCGGGCCCTCGACGTCCCCGTCACGTCGGTCGCAGCCCAGGACGTGCCCGCTCACTTCGGCTGGCTCGGCGGCTTCTTCGGTATGGACCTCCCCGCTTCCAGCGCCCGCACTCAGGAGCTCCTCGGCTGGACACCCACCGGCCCTACCCTGCTGCACGACCTCGACACCGGCGCCTACTCCCACGCCCAACACCACGATCCGGTGATGGGTTCCCGTTAGATGCGAAGATTTCCCGCTTAACGGGAACGCGAATGCCCCTGGTCAGAGCTGCACCGGTTTGTTCCCAGGTCACGACCCTATACGGCCATTGCCCCTATCTGGCGTATTCGGGTCGCACCCCTTCGATGTGAACGCACCTCGCCGTTATGGCGAGGTGGCCGACATTGCGGCAGATTCCCTGGAGTAGCGGGCCCCGACCTCGTCGGAGGTTGATCAGCGACCCGGCCGCCGACGCGCGGCCGGGTCGCTGTCGGCTTGATACCGGCGCAGCCCCTCGTCGGACACCCTGGCGTACTTCGCGAGGCTTCGCACCGACGGTAGGACAGCCTCGCCCGCCCGGTCACCGTGTCGATGTCGTTGGTGGCCACCGAGGGACGGGCCTTTCGGTCGGTGAGGAACAGCGGACCGCTCTTGCGGCCGGCCAGCATGCGCGGCAACAACCGCCGCATGTCGCGGGCACCGGCAGCCACAGCACGATCCGCGCCTACGCGGTGGCCGCCACCCAGATCGAGCGGTTCCTCACCGGCCGGCTTCCGGACAATCTCGTCCGCCGAGCACGGTGAGCGTGCGCCGCGAGTCGTTGCGGCGCAACGGTTGTCAGCGTGAGCGCGGTCGGCGGATGTGTTCGGTCATGGCCTCGGCGATCGGCGCCGGTGGGGGCGCGGCCGGTGCGGCCTGGGTGCGCCCGTCGTGGGATATGCGGATCAGCAGTGCCACGATCACGTAATTGGCCAGCAGCGACGATCCGCCGTAGGACATGAACGGCGTGGTCAGTCCGGTCAGTGGAATCAGCTTCGTCACACCGCCCACGACGACGAACAACTGCCAGCCCACCGAGAACGCGAGCCCGCCGCCCAGCAGTTTCCCGAACGCGTCCCGCGTGGCCAGAGCCGCCGCGAAGCCGCGCACGGTGATCACCCCGAACAGCAGAATCACCGCCGTCAGCCCGAACAACCCCAACTCCTCACCGATGGTGGAGATGATGAAGTCGGTTTTGGCGAACGGCACCTCCGCGGCCGGCCCGCCCCGAGCCCGGTCCCGGCCAGGCCGCCGGTCGCGAGCCCGAACAG